>NZ_JAGTTT010000003.1:0-186821 GCF_018223505.1 Anaerostipes sp. Marseille-Q3525 | reverse complement strand
ATATTAATCTATCTCATTATAACAGAGAAAAGCACAAAAGTAAATTTAGTAAAATAAAAGTAAAAAAATTAGTAAAAATATATTGACAATTTTACTAAAAAGATTTACTATAAAAACATAAAAGACAGCTTATCAAAAACAGGAGGATAGAAAAATGGGAACAACTAATGGAAAGGTTCCAGGCAGAGTAAAATATACTTTTGCATTTGGAGCGTTAGGAAAAGATTTAATTTATGGAATGATGGCGACATTCGCTATGATCTACTTTACGGACGTGCTGAAAGTATCACCGGGATTTGTAGGAATCGTATTCTTCGTAGCAAAACTTTGGGATGCATTTAACGATCTGTTTATGGGAATGATCGTAGATAACACAAGATCACGTTTTGGAAAATTCGTACCATGGCTTGTGATCGGAACCTTAGTCAATTCCGTTGTGTTTGTCGTATTATTTACTGACTTTAAATTAACAGGAACTTCACTTTGCATCTTCGTTGCAGTGATCTATGTATTATGGGGAATGACTTATACGATCATGGATATTCCATACTGGTCCGTAATTCCAAACCTTACATCAGATCCACACGAACGAGAAGTTGTTTCCGTTTTACCTAGAATTTTCGCAAGTATTGGACAGTCATTAGTCATTGCAGGATTCGGTGTTCAGATCATCGCAGCATTAGGTGGAGGATATATTGGATATCATCGTTTTGCCATGATCATTGCAGGAACATTTATCCTTACGATCGGAGTTGCAGTCTGCAACTTAAAAGTAAAAGAAAACAATGCACCAAGTGAGAAGATTTCTTTTAAAGATGTATTCTCAATCATTAAGAAAAATGACCAGTTACAGTCAGCTGTTGGACTGATTCTTCTATATAATGTAGGAATTCAGTTTATCATGGGTGTTGCAGTTTACTACTTTACATATGTATGTGGAAATGCCAACATGTTATCAGCTTTTATGATCAGTGCATCTATCGCAGAAGTTGTTGGATTGATCATCTTCCCAGAAGTAGCAAAGAAATTATCAAGACATACATCATTTTTACTGGCATGTATTTTACCATTTATTGGTTTAGCATTATTATTAGTTGTTGGATTTGTATGCCCACAGAATATCGTATTAACAGCAGTTGCAGGAGTGATCGTAAAGACAGGAACAGGATTAGAACTTGGATGTGCGACAGTATTCTTATCTGATGTCGTTGACTATGGTGAGTACAAACTGGGAACAAGAAATGAATCCGTTGTATTCTCTTTACAGACATTGATCGTAAAATTCACAGCGGCTTTAACATCACTTTTCATTGGATTTGCACTGGAACGTACAGGATATATTCCAAATCCAAACGCAGTACAGTCTGCATTAACATTAAATTCTATTCGATTTTTAATGTGTGCGATTCCAGCGGTGTCCATGCTTGTAGCCTATGTAGTTTATAAAAAAGCCTATCATTTGGATGACAGTTTCATGAAGAAAGTTATTCAGACAATCGAAGAAAGGAGAGCAAATCGCAATGCCGAACAGTATTAAAAAATTAGAAGAAGCTTTTAAAGAAGGGAAATATGATCAGTTATTAAAAGATATCTATGTAGATGAAAGTGTTCTTGCATATCAACAGGAACGTTATATCAAAGCATTAGAATCCTTTAAAGATATTTATGGAGAAAAAGAAGTAGAAATCTATAGTGCTCCAGGAAGAAGTGAAGTAGGAGGAAACCACACAGACCATCAGTTTGGAAAAGTTCTTGCAACTTCCATTAACTTGGATGCGATCGCAATCGTTGCCAAAAGAGATGACGATGTGATCGACCTAAAATCAGAAGGATATGAAAGAAGCATAGTAAGTCTTAGTTCTTTTGATCCGGCTAAAGCAGAAAAAGGAACATCACAAGCACTGATTCAGGGAGTTGCTTCTAAATTAAAAGAAGAAGGATACAAAATCGGTGGATTTGAAGCTTATGTAACAAGTGATGTACTAAATGGGGCTGGAATGTCATCTTCTGCTGCATTTGAAGTATTGATCGGAAATATTTTATCTGGGTTATATAACGATATGAAGATCGATCCTGTATTTTTGGCGCAGGCCGGACAGTATGCAGAGAATGTATACTTTGGAAAACCTTGTGGATTGATGGATCAGATGGCATCTTCTGTTGGAGGTCTGATCAATATCGACTTTGAAGATCCGAAAAAACCAAAGATCAAAAAGGTTGACGTGGATTTTGAAGAATATGGACACAGCTTATGTATCGTGGATACAAAAGGATCTCATGCAGATTTAACAGATGATTATGCAGCAATTCCATATGAAATGAAGAAAGTTGCTAATTACTTTAATCAGGAAGCATTAAGAGAAGTTGATAAAGATGATTTTTACTTAAATCTTCCAAAGATTAGAGAAATCTTAGGAGATCGTGCGGTTCTTCGTGCAATGCATTTATTTGAGGAAAATAAACGTGTAGATCAGCAGGTAAAAGCTTTAGAAGAAGGAGATTTTGATACATTTAAGAAATTGATCAAAGAATCTGGTGATTCATCCTTTAAATATTTACAAAATGTATATTCAAGCCATGACCTGACAAATCAGAGTGTATCGATCGGATTGGCGATCAGTGATATTTCCTTAGGAGATAAAGGAGTCAGCCGAGTTCATGGTGGAGGATTTGCAGGAACGATTCAGGCATTTGTACCAAATGATATTGTTAGTATGTACAAAAAGAACATGGAACATGTATTTGGTGAAGGAGCATGTCATGTCTTAAAAGTACGCCCATACGGAGGAATGAAGGTATTATAAGATGATGAAAGTAAGAATGATAGAACAAAGAGATAACGGAGTCTGCTTATTTGAATTAAAAAACGATGAGATCAGAGTAATCACAAGTAATCTTGGATGTCATATATTATCTGTATTTACAAAGGATCGAGAAGGAAACTTTGGGGATGTTGTTCTTGGATTTGAGAATGTGGAAGATTGCTGGCATGGAGATGGAAGTTACATGGGAGCGATCGCCGGACGTGTTGCAAATCGTATCGGAGATGCAAAGTTTGAATTAAATGGAAAGACATATGAATTGGCAGCAAACAATGGAAAGAATTCTCTCCATGGAGGAATCAAAGGATTTAATCAAAAGATATATAAATATGAATTGTTGGAAGATGGAATTCGTTTTATCTATCTCTCACCAGATATGGAAGAGGGATATCCGGGAAGTCTTTATCTGAAAGTTGTGTATCGTTTATGCGATAATACATTAAAAATGGAATATGAAGCAGTATCCGATCAGGATACACTGATCAATATCACAAATCATTCTTACTTTAATTTATCTGCTGGAAAAGATAAAATTTATCATCATCAGTTAAAGGTAAAAGCGGATGAGATTGCATGTGTTGATGAAAACTGTCTTGCCAATGGAACATTTTTAAAGATAGAAAACACACCATTTGACTTTAAAGAATTTCATGAGATCGGAGAGCGGATCAACGATGATTATGAACAGTTAAAACTTGCCGGAGGTTATGATCATTCTTTCATGGTAAAAGATGAAGATGACCAGTTAGTTCTATATGACAAAGGAACTGGAAGAAAAATGACGATGACAACAACACTTCCATGCATTCAGGTATACACAGGAAACTTCCTGTCTGGCGGATGTAATGGAAAAGGTGGGAAACCATACGAAAACAGAGATGGTGTTGCCTTAGAAGCCCAGTTCTTACCAAACTCCATACATATAGAAAAAGAACCAAAGGTAATTTTAAGAAAAGGCGAAGAATACGAAGCAGTAACAACATATCGATTTGAGGTGGAATAAGATGGATTTACAAAAAGATATCAAAAAACTTGTAACATATGGACTTGATAAAAAACTGATCATGCCAGAAGATGAAATCTATACGATCAATCAATATCTGGAAGTGTTTCGATTAGATGAATATGGAGATCCTGATATTGAAGGAGAAGAAATCATCCTGCCAGAGATTTTAGATCGTCTGACAGATACAGCTTATGATCGCTATATCATCAAAAGTGATGATATCGTGACAAGAGATTTATTTGACACAAAATTAATGGGAATCCTGACACCAAAACCAAGCCAGGTCATCAAAGAATTCCGTACCTATTACGAAGAGAGTCCAAAGAAAGCAACTGAATTTTTCTATGAATTCAGTCAGGATACAAACTATATCCGAAGAGACCGCGTCAAAAAAGATATGAAATGGAAAGTAAACAGTCCATACGGAGATATCGACATCACGATCAACCTGTCCAAACCAGAGAAAGATCCAAAAGCAATTGCAGCAGCAAAAAATGCAAAGCAAAGTTCTTATCCAAAGTGTCAGCTTTGCATGGAAAATGAAGGATATGCAGGAAGAATGAATCATCCAGCAAGACAGAACCACAGAATTATGCCGCTTGTGATCAATGACAGCAAATGGGGATTCCAGTACTCTCCATATGTATACTACAATGAACACTGTATCGTATTTAACGGACAGCACGTACCAATGAAGATTGATAAGGCAGCATTTACAAAACTATTTGACTTTGTAAAACAGTTTCCACACTATTTCCTAGGATCCAATGCCGATCTTCCAATCGTTGGAGGTTCTATCTTAACACATGATCATTTCCAAGGTGGACATTATGAATTTGCCATGGAACGTGCAGCGATCGAGAAAGAATTTGTCATTCCAGGATACGAAGATGTGAAAGCAGGAATCGTTCATTGGCCATTATCAGTAATCCGTATTCAGTGCAAAGATGAAAAACGACTCATTGAACTTGCAGACTATATTTTGAAAAAATGGCGTGGATATACCGATGAAGAGGCATATATTTTTGCTGAGACAGATGGAGAACCACACAATACGATCACACCGATCGCACGTAAAAAAGGCGATATGTATGAACTGGATCTGACACTTCGTAACAACATCACAACGAAAGAATGTCCATTAGGACTTTATCATCCACATAATGAGTATCATCATATCAAGAAAGAAAATATCGGACTGATCGAGGTTATGGGACTTGCAGTACTTCCATCCAGATTAAAAGCAGAGATGGAACATTTAAGCCAGTGTCTGATCAAAGGAGAAGATATTGTTTCTAAGGAAGATTTAAAGAAGCATGCAGCATGGGTTGAAGAAATCAAAGGAAAATATACAGATATCAATGAAGAAAATGTCATGGATATCTTAAAAGAAGAGATCGGACAAGTATTCGTTAAAGTTTTAGAAGATGCCGGAGTTTATAAATGCACGGAAGAAGGAAGAAAAGCATTTGACCGATTTATTGCAACTTTGTAATTGAGTTCAGAAAGGAAATGACAGATGAAAATATTAGTATTAGGTGGAGCTGGTTATATTGGTTCTCATACAGTTTATGAACTGATCGATGCAGGGGAAGAAGTCGTGATCATCGACAATCTGGAAACAGGACATATTGAGGCTGTTCATCCAAAAGCAAAGTTTTACAAAGGAGACTTAAGAGATAAAGCATTTGTAGACAGTGTCCTAGATCAGGAAAAAGATATCGATGCAGTGATCCATTTCGCAGCGAACTCCTTAGTTGGAGAAAGTATGGTAAATCCATTAAAATATTATGATAATAACCTTTGTGGAACAAAGACAATGGTACAGTCCTTAGTAGAAC
Source organism: Anaerostipes sp. Marseille-Q3525 (assembly GCF_018223505.1). Classification (NCBI taxonomy): domain Bacteria; kingdom Bacillati; phylum Bacillota; class Clostridia; order Lachnospirales; family Lachnospiraceae; genus Anaerostipes; species Anaerostipes sp. Marseille-Q3525. Next base: position 181,152 of record NZ_JAGTTT010000003.1, on the reverse strand, counting down.
ATGGCATCGATAAGATCGTATTCTCCTCAACAGCAGCAACTTATGGAGAACCAGAGAAAGTACCGATCGTAGAGACAGACCGCACAGAGCCAACAAACACTTATGGAGAGACAAAACTTTCCATGGAAAAGATGTTTAAGTGGGTTGGTCGTGCACATGGACTTCGTTATGTATCTTTAAGATACTTTAATGCCTGCGGAGCACATGTAAGTGGACAGATCGGAGAAGATCATAATCCAGAAACACATCTGATTCCATTGATCTTACAGGTGCCAAATGGCAAAAGAGAAGCAATCAGTATCTTTGGAACGGATTATGATACAAAAGATGGAACTTGTGTAAGAGACTATATTCATGTAACAGACCTTGCACAGGCACATATTCTGGCAGTGAAATACTTAATGGAAGGTAATGAAAGCAACATCTTCAATCTTGGAAATGGTGTTGGATTTACTGTAAAAGAAGTCATCGAAACAGCCAGAAAAGTGACAGGAAAGCCGATCAAGGCTGTGGAAGAAGGAAGAAGAGCTGGAGATCCGGCTGTCTTGATCGCTTCCAGTGAAAAAGCGAAGAATATCCTTGGCTGGAAGCCAGAACATGCAGATCTTGAAGAAATCATTGCATCCGCATGGAAATGGCACAGCAGCCACCCACAAGGATATTGTTCTGTTCAAAAGGAAGACAAATAACTCTTTTTGAACCATAAATCATCCCTGTACCGTTTAGAGCATGTTACCTGGCTCTAAACGGTACTTTTTTGTTTTCGTAAAATATCTGGTACGATGTTCAAATAAAAAATGAAATGGTGTATACTAAAGAAAGCAGTAAGATAAAAAAGGAGTATGAATCAATGAAACGTTTACTAGGGTATTTGAAGGAACATCTTTGTGTTACGATCCTTGCACCATTATTTAAGATGTTGGAAGCTAGTTTTGAACTATTTGTACCATTGGTTGTTGCCAGCATGATCGATGTAGGGATCGGACGTCACGATATTGGATATTTGTGGAAGATGGGAGGATTATTGATCTTACTTGGAATCATTGGATTTTCATTTTCTATCACAGCACAGTATTTTGCTGCGAGGTCGGCTGTGTATACAGGAAAGTCGATGCGAAGTGATTTATTCGCACATATGAATCGATTTTCTTATCAGGAGATCGATCAGGTTGGGACATCAACGTTGATCAACCGCATGAGTAATGATATCAATCAGGTGCAAAATGGAGTTAACATGTTCCTGCGTTTGTTTTTAAGGTCACCATTTGTCGTATTTGGTGCGATGTTCATGGCATTTACGGTGGATCATAAGGCAGCAGTTTCCTTTGTATTTACGATCACAGCATTGGCAGTAGTTGTCGGACTGATCTTATGGATCACGATGCCAATGTATAAGAAAGTACAAAAACAGGTCGATGAAGTATTAAAAAGCACAAGGGAAAATCTCCTTGGAATTCGTGTGATCCGTGCCTTTAACAGACAAAGAAGCGAAGAAGAGAATTTCAAAGTACAAAGTGGACAGCTTTATAACAAACAGATCCACGTTGGAAAGATTTCAGCATTACTAAATCCACTAACTTACGTGATCATTAACTTGGGGATCATTGCGATTTTATGGTCTGGTGGAAAACAGGTTGATCTGGGTTATTTAACACAAGGACAGATCATTGCCCTGATCAATTATATGTCACAGATCCTTGTAGAACTTGTAAAACTTGCGAATCTTCTGATCATTTTATCCAGAGCACTTGCAAGTCTTGACCGTGTAGATCAGATTTTTGCATTAGAGCCATCTATGAAGGAAACTGGAAAAACAGATATAGAAGAGAAGAAAGATACACCTATTCTTGAGTTTAAAGATACATCGTTTGTCTATCATGGTGCAAGAAAAGAGACGATCCATCCATTTGATTTTGCGGTGAAAGAAGGCGAAACGATCGGGGTGATCGGAGGTACAGGGTCAGGAAAGAGTACTTTTGTATCTTTGATCGCAAGATTATATGATGTGACATCAGGAAGAATTCTATACCGTGGAGTTGATGAGAAAGAATTAAAACCAGAATTTATCCGAGGAAAGATCGGATTTGTTCCGCAGAAAGCATCCTTGTTTGAAGGAAGCCTAAGAGATAATATGAAATGGGGTAAAGAAGATGCCACAGATGAAGAAATCTATCAGGCATTGGATATCGCACAGGCAAGAGAATTTGTTGATCAGAAAGAGAAGGGATTAGACCTTAGGATCGAACAAAATGGAGGAAACTTATCTGGTGGACAGAAACAGAGACTAACGATCGCAAGGGCATTAGTACGTAAACCTGAGATCTTAATTCTTGATGATAGTGCATCTGCACTTGACTTTGCAACAGATGCAAGACTTCGAAAAGCGATCAAAGAAAATACAGATAATATGACAGTATTTCTTGTATCCCAGAGAGTATCAACGATCCGTAATGCTGACCATATCTTAGTGTTAGATGATGGAAAGATTGCAGGAATTGGGACTCATTTACAGCTATTAAAAGAGAATCAGGTATATAAAGAGATCTGTGAATCACAGATGGCAGGAGAGGAGGCATAAGACCATGAAGAAAGACAAAAAACAAAAGACATTACAAAGAATCATGGAATATATGAAGCCTTATCGATTTTTAATCTTTGCGTCTTTAATATTAGCGGTGATCAGTGTGGCGCTGACACTTTATGTTCCGATTCTGACAGGACAAGGTGTGGATTGCCTTATATCAAAAGGAAATGTTGATTTTACAAGATTGATAAGTATTATAAAAACGATCTTGATCTGTATTGTATTGACGGCAGCAGCACAGTGGCTGATGAATCATGTCAATAATCAGATTACATATAAGATTGGAAAAGATTTAAGGATTCAGGCATTTGAGCATTTGCAGAAACTGCCATTATCTTATGTAGATGCACACTCCTCAGGAGACTTGATCAGCCGGATCGTAACGGATATTGACCAGTTTACGGATGGATTGCTGCTTGGATTTACACAGTTGTTTACTGGAGTGATCACGATCATTGGAACGATTTGTTTTATGTTAGGAATCAATCCATGGATCACATTGGTCGTTGTTATTTTAAGTCCATTTTCGTTTTTTATCGCAAGTTTTATCTCAAAACGAAGCTTTAATATGTTCAAGAAACAATCTCAGACCAGAGGAAAGATGACAGGATTTGTCAATGAAATGCTTGGAAATATTAAAGTAGTCAAAGTGTTTGATCATGGAGCAAAAGCACAAGAAGAGTTTGATCAGATCAATGATGATCTTGCATATTACTCCTTAAGAGCGACATTTTTCTCATCTATCACAAATCCGGCAACCAGATTTATGTATTCAGGAATCTATGCAGGGGTTGCGATCGCAGGATGTATGAGTGTTATTCGCGGAAGTATCAGTGTTGGTCAGTTATCAAGTTTTTTAAGTTATACAAACCAGTATACAAAGCCATTTAATGAGATCACAGGGGTTATCACAGAATTTCAGAATTCTTTAGCTTCTGCGGCAAGAGTTTTTGAATTATTAGATGAGGAGCCGATGATTCCTGATGCCAAAGATGCGAAGGCGTTACAGGATGTGAAAGGAAATGTCGAATTAGAGCATGTGGACTTTTCTTATGTGAAAGAAGTACCTTTGATCCAGGATTTTAATCTGAAAGTGGAACCAGGACAGTGGATTGCAATCGTTGGACCGACAGGATGTGGGAAAACAACGTTGATCAATCTGTTAATGCGTTTTTATGATGTGAATGTAGGAATGATCAAGGTGGAAGGAAATGATATCCGGGATGTCACGAGAGAAAGTTTACGATCCAGTTATGGAATGGTACTTCAGGAGACATGGTTAAAAGCAGGAACGATCCGTGAAAATATCTGCTATGGAAAACCAGATGCAACTGAGGAAGAGATGATCATGGCAGCAAAAGAAGCCAATGCGCATGGATTTATCGAGCGAATGCCAGATGGTTATGATACGATCATTACAGAAGGTGGCGGAAATCTCTCTCAAGGACAGAAACAGCTCCTTTGTATTGCAAGGATCATGTTAAGCCTTCCTCCAATGCTGATCTTAGATGAAGCGACATCATCAATTGATACGATGACAGAGATCCGAATTCAGAAAGCATTTGAAACGATGATGAAAGGAAGAACAAGTTTTATCGTAGCCCACCGACTTTCAACGATTCAGAATGCGGATGTGATACTTGTTATGGAAAATGGACATATTTTGGAGCAGGGAACACATGAAGAACTTTTAGTGAAAAATGGTGCGTATGCCAGATTATATAACAGCCAGTTTGCACCAGTATAAATGGTAAGATTTTTCACTGGGGGATGTCATATGGAAGAAAAAGGAATGGGAAAAGGAAAAAAGAAAAAATTATTAAGGCTGTTTATAGAAACATTTTATTTAAGTGCATTTACCTTTGGTGGCGGCTATGTGATCGTATCTTTGATGCAGAAGAAGTTTGTGAATGAATATCATTGGATCGAAGAAGATGAAATGCTTGATCTGGTGGCAATCGCACAATCAGCCCCAGGAGCGATCGCAGTGAATGGGGCGATCGTTGTTGGGTATAAATTGGCAGGCATCAGTGGCGTGCTCGTAAGTGTATTCGGAGCTGTTCTGCCTCCATTTTTGATCATATCTGTGGTCTCTGTTTTTTATGAAATGTTTCGGGATAACAGGATTGTTGCAGCGATGCTTTCTGGAATGCAGACGGGTGTTGGTGCGGTGATCATCAGTGTTGTGTATGAGATGGCAAAAGGGCAAAGTAAGAAGGAAAACAGAATAGAACTTGCGATCATTATGGTTGTGGTATTTATGGCAAGTTATGTCTTTGATATTAGTGTGATCTACATTATTCTTGCATGTATTGGAATTGGAATCGTACAATATGGTATTTCAAGAAAGAAGACAGGAGGCAGAAAATGATCTATTTGCAATTATTTTTAAGCTTCTTAAAGATCGGAGCATTTAGTTTCGGAGGCGGATATGCAGCAATGCCAATGATACAGCAGCAGGTGGTAGATGCATATCATTGGCTGTCTGTGTCTGAATTTGGAGATCTCGTAACGATTTCGCAGATGACACCGGGACCGATCGCAATTAATGCGGCGACTTTTGTTGGCATAAGGGTAGTTGGATGGCAAGGAGCATTATGCGCAACGATGGGATGTGTATTCCCAGCATGTGTGATCGTTACAGTGATCGCTTATTTTTATGTAAAATATCGTCATATGGAAGGACTACAAATGGTGTTAAATACCTTACGCCCTGCGGTGATCGCACTGATCTTAACTTCTGGAATTACGATCCTTACGCAGGCATTTTTTCAGGGAAGTCATATAGATCTTCAACAGATCAACTGGATACAGGGTGGTATTTTTGTCATTTGTATGTACCTTTTATCGAAAAAGAAAAAAGATCCGATCATTGTTATGCTGCTTGCGGGTGTGTTAAATGTGATCGGAAGTTTTTTGATGGGAATATAAATAAAACAATAGGAAGTGATAGATTTGAGTAAGATACAAGAAGCGAAGAAACTATTAAAACAATACTTTGGATATGATGAATTCCGCCAAGGTCAGGAACAATTGATCGAGGCAGCATTAAATGGTCAGGATGTCTTAGGGATCATGCCGACAGGAGCAGGAAAGTCTCTTTGTTTTCAGATTCCGGCGTTGATGATGGATGGGATTACACTCGTGATCTCACCACTGATCTCGCTGATGAAAGATCAGGTTGGGACACTGAATCAAGCCGGAATTCATGCGGCATTTTTAAATAGTTCTCTGACACAGGGACAGTATCATACCGCATTAAAATATGCGATGCAGGGAAGATACAAGATCATCTATGTGGCACCAGAACGCTTGGAAACAGAAGGTTTTATCAATTTTGCGCTAAATAGTGGAGTGAAGATATCAATGTTGGCAGTTGATGAGGCACATTGTGTGTCTCAGTGGGGGCAGGATTTCAGACCAAGTTATCTAAAAATTCTGGAATTTTTAAAGAAACTTCCGTATCGTCCTGTACTGACTGCATATACAGCAACAGCGACAGCAGAAGTCAGGGATGACATTATGGATATTTTAAATCTAAGAGATCCATTTGTGTTAACAACAGGATTTGACAGGGAAAATCTCTACTATGCAGTAAAACGTCCAAGGGATAAGTATAGAGAATTACTAAGTTATTTAAAAGAAAAAGAAGAAAAGATGCCAGGAAGCAGCGGGATCATTTATTGTCTGTCTAGGAAAAATGTTGAGGAAGTCTGCTATCAGTTAAGAGAAGATGGATTCTCTGTGACAAGATACCATGCAGGATTATCGGATGAAGAACGAAAGGAAAATCAGGAAGATTTTATCTATGACAGAAAGCAGATCATGGTAGCGACAAATGCCTTTGGAATGGGAATCGACAAGCCGGATGTCCGTTTTGTTGTTCATTATAATATGCCGAAGAACATGGAAAGTTATTATCAAGAAGCAGGAAGAGCAGGACGTGATGGAGAACCTGCGGAATGTATCTTATATTATGCACCGGTTGATAACCGAACCAATCGTTTTTTGATCGAAAATGGAGAGGAGAATGAGGAATTAGATGCGATCACAAAACAGATCGTGATGGAAAGAGACTGGGAAAGACTTCGTCAGATGACGTTCTATTGTTATACGAAAGAATGTTTACGCCATTATATTTTAAATTATTTTGGAGAACAAACAAGCGGATATTGTGGGAATTGTTTAAACTGTCTGACCGAATTTGAAACGGTTGATGCAACAATGGAAGCGAAAGCTATCATCCAATGTATTAGAGAATGTTATCGAGATTTCGGACTATCCACGATCGTTGATATTTTAAAAGGTTCAAAGAGCCAGAAAGTATTAAGCCGTCATTTAGATGAGAATTCACAATATGGAGCATTGGCATCAGAAAGCATTGCAAGGATACGGCAGATCATCAATGAAATGTTAGTCTATGGATATCTGGAAATGACAGCTGATGAATATCCGGTTTTAAGCGTTGCAGATATTACTAAGATCGATGATAACTGGAAATTTGAGATCAAGATTCCAAAAGAAGTCGAAAAAGAGAAAGAAGAACGCAAGATTCAGACGAAGAAACGTAAGAAAGCAGGGGCTGTGGCAGCACTTGCTGAGGGAGATACAGAATTGTTCGAAGCATTACGTGCACTTCGAAGAACGATCGCATCCGAACAGAAGATCCCGCCATATATGATATTTTCCGATAAGACACTGGTACATATGAGTACGATGAAACCTTCTAATGATGGGGAAATGTTAGAAGTCAATGGAGTCGGAGAACATAAGCTTCAGAAATATGGCGAACGTTTTTTAAATGAAATTCAGAAATATAAATAAAATGCATAGATAATAGGAAAAGGAATTCCGTATGAACTATTTTGAAACAAATTTAGAAGAAATATCAAGATCCACACAGTTGCTTGCGCAGATATTTGAATATCAAGTGTTTGAACTTCAAGTCGAAGAAAAAGATGGAAATCAAACAGGATATGTTCCATATATGATGAACGATGCAATTGAGTGTTATCTAAGTTTTCATGGACTTCGTATCTCTGGAAAATATGACAAAGACTATGAAGGAGAGATGTGGGCACAACTAGAAGAACGAGAAGGTCGTTATGGGTTAATTGTTCATCAGGGAGAAGAAAGTGTCTTTACGATGTGGTTTGATGCGATCATGGAACATACGAACTGTTACCGGTATCATGAGATCGGACATTTCTGGAGAGAAGGAGCCGAGCAGTGGCGCCAGCTAGTCTATATGATCGGAACAATCCGTGAAAAATACCGCTTTTTGGGGGAAGAAGTGTGCAATGATCAAGAGATGGAGATCATGTCACTGATCGAATTTGCACCATTTTATTACTATTTCCCGATCAATGAAGATCCAGAAGAATGGCATGACAAAACCGAAGAAGGATTAGAATGTATGAGAAATCTTGCTATGCAGGCAGGTGATAAAGATTATTTAAAATGGATTGATAAATATGAGAAGCACCCAACCAAACGAATGGAGATGACGCTTGCAAAGAAACTGCAAGATCCAAAGAGACAAGATTTATATGAATTGATCTGCGAGAAAGTCTGCAATGCTTCTGATCCATATCCAGCAAGGAATTATGGAGAAAGAATCGATCAGAAGATTCAACGATACAGGGAACAGGTTGATAAAAAACTGAAAGAACAAGGATTTACAGGAACGTATCCACAATATGAGAGCGAACATTTATCGGTTTGTGTAACAGAAGAACATCCATTTACGATCTTGGAATCTGAAGATTTTAAATTTAAGATTCAGTTGATGATCTCAGAATGCAGAGAAAAACATCCGAGAAAAAATGCTGGATTTTTTAAAGGATATCAAAGAAAAGGCAAAATAAAAAGACTCGATTTTTAATTATGAAAATCGAGTCTTTTCTTTCACTGATTTATTTATTCTTCAGCCGCTTCTTCGTCTTCATCCTCAGGTGCAGCTTCTGGTTCTGCGATGTTAACAACCAAAGTATCTTCTGGTGTAACAAGAGAGATCTTGCTGTTAGCAGCTAATGACAAGTCTTTGACATGGATCATATCACCAACATTGTACTGTGTTAAATCAATCTCAACCTTTTCAACGATATCAGCTGGGAATGCTTTGTATTCGATTTCAGATAAGGACTGTTCAACGATACCATTCTGTACAGCATCTTCGTTTAATAATTCGATCACAGCAGTTGTGTGAATCTTTTCGTCAGCAACTAATGCCTGGAAATTAATAAACATTGTTTCGTTTTTCATGGCATTGTAGTCGATTTCTTTTACGATGGCGTCTACATTTTCTCCGTCAACAAGCAAAGTAATATGAGCTCCTTTTTTGTTATCCTTTAAGAATTTAGCGGCTTCACGGGAATCAACTTTCAATGGAATGGAATTTTCGATATCTCTGCCAAACAGATTTCCGATAACATAACCTTCTTTTCTTAATTTTTTAGCCTTTGTTTTCAAATCTCTTTTTTCTGCAGTTAATGTGTTCATAAAAAGTTCCTCCTTGAAAAAACATTAAGATATTATGCATGTTATGGTATAACACCGGAAGTACTTTGTGTACAAAATATATAAATACACAAAAAGAGCTTCCAGTGTAGTGGAAGCTCTTGCTGTATTGTAGGTGTTTCTATGCACTTGAGTTTATTATATCACTACTTTTTAATTTTTAAAGGGGTAAAATTGATGTATTTTTAAAAGAACAAAATGAATAAAAATCACATATATTAAATAGAAGAAAAAAGAAAGGAAAAAAGACTGTGATTTATGATTTTGCCGTTATCGGCGGTGATATGAGACAGGTATATTTAGCCAACTATCTAAAAAATCAAAGATATCAGGTTATCACATATGCAACCAAAAAAGAAGGCTCAGAATGCAAGGAAGGTAAATCTTTTGAAAATGTCATAAGAGAAGCGAAGTGCATGATTGGACCCGTCGTTTTTTCAAAAAACGGGGAAATCACAGGAAGTTCTAGCAACAAAAAAATGTCAGTAGAAACACTGCTTCAAGAAATGACGAAAGAACAGATTTTATTTGGGGGATGTATCAATGAAGAAATTCGACATGAATGTGAACAAAAAGGAATCAAAGCATTTGACTTCATGAAAATGGATGATGTCGCTATCTACAATGCGATCGCAACTGCAGAAGGTGCGATCATGGAAGCGATCAAGATGCAGCCGATCAATCTTCACAAAAGTCGTTGTCTGGTCCTTGGCTATGGAAGATGTGCAAAAGTTCTTGCAGCGAAACTAAAAGGAATGGATGCTCAGGTAACAGTTTGTGCCAGAAATAAAACAGCAAGAAGTCATGCAAAATCTTTTGGACTTGAGGTTATGGATTTTACGGAACTAAAACGGCGGATCTGTCAGTATGATCATATTTTTAATACCGTTCCAAAACAGATCCTAAAAGAAGATATCCTCAGAAAGATCTCCAAAGAATCCTGCATCATAGATATTGCTTCCTATCCTGGTGGAACAAACCATCAAATGGCGGAAAAACTAGGAATCTGTGCAAAACTATGCCCAAGTCTTCCAGGCATTTATTCCCCGAAATCTTCTGGAATCATGCTTGCAAAAAAAGTTTTAGAAATCAGTGGAGAGATCAAACATGGTATTGAAAAATAAAAGAATCGGAGTAGCAATGACAGGTTCCTTTTGCACTTACACAAAAGCCTTTGAACAGATCGATCGCTTACTAGAAGAAGGTGCGATCCTGCAGACGATCTTTTCTGACATATCCCAGCATATCAAATGCAGGTTTGGAAAAGGTGAGGAATTTGTAAAAAGAGCACACGATATGACAGGAAATGAACCGATGAAAACGATTGAAGAAGCAGAAATCATTGGTCCGACAGGGTGTCTGGATATCCTGATTCTAATGCCATGTACAGGAAATACCATGGCGAAACTTGCCAATGGAATTACAGATACCCCGGTTTTAATGGCAGCTAAAGCGCAGCTGCGGAATGAAAAACCAGTCGTTATCTCTATGGCGAGCAATGATGCCTTAGGTATGAATCTTAAGAATATCGGGAATCTTTTAAATCATAAGCATATTTATTTTGTACCATTCGGACAGGATGATCCGGTAAAGAAGCCAAACTCCATGATCGCGGATACAAGACTGCTCATTCCAACAATTTTGCAGGCATTAAAAGGCAGACAATACCAGCCGGTTCTCATTGATCATAAAAAATAAAAAGAGGTAGCGTGTATGTGTGGAATTGCAGGATTTCTAAATCCTAGAAACAATGATAAAAAAACAGAGAAAGAAATATATCAGATCTTAAAGAAAATGAATGAAGTTCAAAGACATCGAGGTCCAGATGATGAAGGGATATTTTTGGAAAATGGCTGTGCATTAGGGCATGTACGATTGTCAATCCTTGACCTTTACAGGGGACATCAGCCAATGTGTAAAAAGAAAGAAGGAAATACCTACGCAATCATCTTAAATGGCGAGATTTATAACATGAAAACGTTAAAAGAACAACTGATCAAAGAAGGAGAAATGTTTTCGACAACGAGTGACACGGAAGTTGTATTAACCGGGTATATCAGGTATGGAATTTCTTATATTGAAGAGTTGAATGGAATTTTTTCTATTGCTCTGTGGGATGGAAAACGGAAGAAATTATATTTGATCAGAGATCGTGTTGGTGTGAAGCCATTATTCTATACAAAACGGGGAGATACATTAATTTTTGCATCTGAGATCAAAGGCTTGTTTGCCTATCCAGGAGTCAAACCAGTGATCAACAGAGAAGGACTTTGTGAAATCTTTGGGTTGGGACCTGCAAAGTCATATGGAAAAGGAGTGTTCAAAGATATTTATGAAGTCCTTCCAGGGCATTTCCTGGAATACGATCGTGAAGGGCTGAAAGATCGTGCATATTGGGAATTGAAAGCGAAAGAACACACAGACAGCGAAAAAGATACGATCGAGCATACAAGGTGGCTAGTAAAAGATGCCGTGGAAATGCAGATGTTATCCGATATTCCAATCAGTACATTTTTATCCGGTGGAGTTGACAGTAGTCTTGTCACAGCAATCTGTGCGAAAAAGCTTCAAAAAGAAGGAAAAAATTTAAACACATTTTCCTTTGATTTTGTAAATAATCATAAATATTTTAAATCAAACGCCTTCCAGCCAAGCGAAGACCGTCCATGGGTTGATAAGATGGTTGATCATGCAAAGACAGATCACAGATATTTGGAATGCGACAATGAAAATATGATCGAAAATCTATACAAAGCAGTTGATGCCAGAGATCTTCCATGTATGGCAGATGTGGAGTCTTCGATGCTATATTTTTGTTCGAAAGTTGTAAAATATAACAAAGTAACATTAACAGGGGAGTGTGCAGATGAAATTTTTGGCGGTTATCCATGGTTTCATAAAGAGGAATGCTTCAAGGCAGAGATCTTCCCATGGTCTATGGATATGCAGCCAAGAAAAATGCTGTTAAATGATGATATCATACAGAAAGTGGATTTAGAATCTTATGCAAGAACAGCTTATCAAAAGACGATCAATGAGACGCCAAAACTTTATGGAGAAGATCGGATAGAAGCTAGAAGAAGGCAGATTTCTTATCTGAATCTAAGATGGTTTATGGTAACCTTAATGGATCGCATGGATCGCACGAGCATGCATTGTGGGTTAGAAGCACGAGTGCCGTTTGCTGATCACAGGATCGTGGAATATCTTTATAATGTTCCGTGGGAGTTAAAATGTTTAAATGGTGTGGTAAAAGGATTGCTAAGAGCAGCAGGGGAAGGAATTCTGCCAGATGAGGTATTGTATCGAAGAAAAAGTCCATATCCAAAGACTTATGATCCAAACTATGAAAAAATCTTATCCAAAGAACTTCTGAAAGTTATGGCAAAAAAAGGAGCACCGATCAAAGAACTGATCGATGCATATAAACTAAGCAGATTCTTAGACAGTCCGAAAGACTATGGTAAACCATGGTATGGACAGCTGATGGCAGGTCCTCAGATGATCGCTTACCTTCTGCAAGTCAATTACTGGCTGGAAAAATACCAGATCACATTGGATCTAAGTTAGCTAGATTAACATAAAATGTCTTAAAATATATAGCCATCCCGTAACTGTAAATGCACTAAACATCGTTGTTAACATGACAACACTGGAAGAAAGAGTTCCCTCATGTCCCATATTCTTCGCCATAACAAAACTACTTACTGTTGTTGCGGAACCAAGCATGATAAGGATGGCAACCAACTTATCGGTACGGAATCCAAGTTTCACTGCAATTGGCAGGAAAATGGCACAAAGACCAATAAGTTTCATAAAAGCAGCAATGGAAGATGGTTTGATCTTTCCAAAAGCTTTTTTGATATCGAAGGTAGCGCCCATCGCCATGAGTCCCATTGGAGTGGCGACATTTCCAATGCTTGAAATAACTTTTTTAGGGATTGCAGGCATTGGAATTTTTAATGCAGACCAGACAAGTCCAGCAACAATTCCGATAAGGATTGGGTTTGTCACGATTCCTTTGACCGTTTTTTTCACAACAGTATGGTCAAGCCCACTCTGTCCAGGTTTAAATACAGATAAGACAACAACAGCCATCATATTATATAATGGTACACTTCCAATGATCATCAAAGGAGCCATTCCGGCATTTCCATAAATGTTTTGGATAAATGCGATTCCAAGGAGAGCAGCACTGCTTCGGTAAGCCGCCTGAATAAATTCTCCACGGATCGTTTTATCACCTAGCAGACAAGAAATCAGAAAAGAAATCGTAATACTGATCATGGTAACGATAAAACAAAACAGGACAAACTTAACATCCCAGACTTTTGAAAAATCAACCGTTGCAAGATCCTCAAATACCAAGACAGGCAAAGGAACCATAAAAACAAACTTATTCATTTTCGAAGCAAAAATATCATCAATCCATCCAATCTTTTTAAAGACAAGTCCTAAGATCATCATCAAAAAGACAGGAACTGTAGCGTTTAAGCTAAAGATTAAATTTTCCATAATTACTCACTTTCTGTAGTATAAGCTGAACTTTTACTTGGTGTGATCAGGTAGTGGTAGATAAAATGTTTCACTGCAACAAAATGTTTTCTCGTCCACACAAGACAAAAACCACTGAAAACAGGCAGAAAACATACGAGAGAACCAGTATGTCCAAAGTTTTTGCAAGATAGATAAGAAACGATAACACCAAAATGGAAACAAAGCAAAACAGAAGCGAAAAATTTCCATTTTCTTAAGGCGTCGGGATCTTTACTGCAAAGATATTCTGTCATAGATGTCGTAAACTGACGCAGGTTATTCGTAGAAAAAATTGTAGAGCAGGTAAATCCATCCCCACCCTTAAAGGAACACCACTGAATTGCCATTGCAAAATACAACGGATAGAGGGCAATGAAATCATTCAGATCCGATGGAAGAAAAGCAACGATCAAGGCTGCCATTGCATCTATAAAAAGACTGACATAAGGAAGATGCAGCCTTGTAAACTTCGGTAAGATCACTGTCAGTGATAATGCAAACATATAAATAAAAACACCAAGAAGTCGCACAAAGAAATTCGCATCTGGGTGTCCAGCGAGATCTGCAAATACAGAGATCAGATTCGAAGTCTGCGCAGAACCAAAGAGTTCATGATGATTAAGAATCGAAAAACCACCAAGAAATCCCCCAACGATTGCCATATTAAAATGGATCCAACGATCCATATCCCTACTACACATGAAAAAACCAGCTTTCTTAAAATATTTCCAAAATATTATATAACCATCCAGAAGAATTGTAAAGTTATGATTTGTATGTAGGCTTGCATTCACTAACTGAAGACGGTAGTGGTTTCGATTACGTAAATTATTTGAATATTATAAAAAGGGTTATCTGTCTGAGTCGAGCGAGAGCGCGTCGCAGACAGATAACCCTTTTTATAATATTCCACCAATAATTTTCGTCATCAAACTAGCAAATTAAAATTTCGTGATCATTTCCATGATCTCATTACTTCTCTGAACAAATTTCGTCATTTCTTCAGGAGCTAATGTTGTATGACTTAACATGGCAAGATCATACAGCTGTTCGCAAATAATCTTTGCATTTTGGGCATCTCCATGCTCAAACAGATATTTCACAAGTGTATTATTTGCATTTAGAGTCAGAACCTGTGCAGGAGCACCAAACATATTAGGGTCCATACCAGGCATTGCATACATCTTCATCATATCCTGCATACGTCTGCTTTCTTCAGATAAAGTGATGATAGAAGAAATCTTTGCATCTTTTAATTTTTCAACGTGAACTTCAAGATTTTCTTTGTTTAAAGTCTTTCTAAACAGGTCAGTTAAAGAAGTCTTGATTTCATCTAATTCTTTTTCATCTACATCTTCTTTAAGGGCATCTTCGACATCCGCATCGATACGTTTAAATTTGATATGCTGATTCTGCTGTTCGATCTGTGTGATAAATGCAGAATCAATGTTATGATTTAAAATGACAGCATCCATATCCTGTTCTTTGAACATATTGATATACTGGCTTTGCTGAACTTCATCTGTGATATAGTATAAAGTTGTCACATCATCATCGTTTGCAGGAGCTGGAACAAGGTCGCTTAATGTTACATATTTATGTTCCATATTCTTAAATAAGATGTAATCTTTGATCTTATCTGCAAATTTCTGGTCACGGATGAATCCAAATTTGATAAATGGACTGATATCATCCCAGTATTTTTCATAAGATTCACGGTCTGTCTTGCACATACCAGTTAACTTATCAGCAACTTTCTTTGTGATGTAATCAGAAATTTTCTTCACGAATCCATCGTTCTGAAGAGCACTTCTTGATACGTTCAGTGGAAGGTCAGGACAATCGATCACACCTTTTAATAACATTAAGAATTCAGGAATGACTTCTTTGATATTATCCGCGATAAATACCTGATTGTTATATAACTTGATCGTACCTTCGATGGAATCATACTCTGTATTGATCTGTGGGAAGTAAAGGATACCTTTTAAGTTAAATGGGTAATCCATGTTCAGATGAATCCAGAATAATGGCTCTTTAAAGTCATGGAAGACTTTGTGGTAGAATTCTTTGTATTCTTCGTCTGTACATTCATTTGGACGTTTATTCCAAAGTGGATGTGTATCACTTAAAGAAAGAGGACGTTTGTTGATCTTTACAAGATCTTTTGCTGGAGATACTTCAACTGTTTCTTTTGTACCATCTTCGTTTTCTTTTTCTTCTGTTTTTGCATCTTCATGAATATGTTCTACAACAACATCATCATCTTTTATCTGATCTTCTGGGATTGTTTCAAATTCCTGTTCAGCACCTTCTACAGATAAGAAGATTTCAGTTGGCATGAAAGAGCAGTATTTCTCGATGATCTCTCTTGCACGGTATTCATTTGTGAATTCTGTACTTTCTTCATTTAAGAATAAAGTGATCTCCGTACCAACAGTCTCTTTTGTACCAGTTGTCATTGTATACTCTGTACCACCATCACAAGTCCAGTGAACAGGTTCAGCTCCTTCTTTATAAGAAAGAGTATCAATCGTAACTTCATCAGCTACCATAAATGCAGAATAGAAACCAAGACCGAAATGTCCGATGATCTGGTCACCTTCTGTTTTATCTTTGTACTGCTCTAAGAACTGAGTCGCTCCAGAAAATGCGATCTGCGTGATGTATTTCTCAACTTCGTCCGCTGTCATACCAAGACCAGTATCGATGAATTTTAAAGTTTTCTTCTCAGGATCAATGATAACGTCAACTTTATTTTTATGTCCTTCTGGGAAATTGTATTCTCCCATCATGTCTAATTTCTTTAATTTTGTGATGGCATCGCATCCGTTAGAGATTAATTCACGGAAGAAAATATCGTGATCGGAATAAAGCCATTTCTTAATAATTGGAAAAATATTATCGCTGTTAATGGAAAGAGTTCCTTTTTTTTCTGCCATAATGTTACACTCCTTTATTTAAAAATATTTTAGTCTTATTTTAAGTGTTCTATGTCAAATAGAACTTTTATAAATGTTATTGTAGAACCAAAGTTGATAAAAGTCAAGTAAAAATTAGCACTCAATAAAAAAGAGTGCTAATAATACATATACTTGTTAATTCTACAGCTACCTGTAAAAAATGCCTGACACATATAACAGGTACCAGTAATATATAAATATACAAGTATCTGTATAAAATAAAGAAGGAAAAACAAATGGATGAGATGTATAAAGATATTTACAAAAAGCTAATGACTCTTCAATGGCTTTTAAGGCGTTATCAGATGATGAATTGTAAGGAACACAATATTTATGAAAATAGAAATGAAGGACAGGGAAGAGTTCTTGCATTACTTAAGATTCAGCCAGAGATTGATATAAAGAAATCTTTGATTGTCTGACCAATGAAGAATTAGAGCAATTTTCTTCCTACATTGATTGAATTCTTTCCTCGCTGGAAGAAATGGTTGGAAACCCATTAGATCAGGAAGCATATGAGTGGATGGAAAGAATTCAGTTACATATGGGACGAGAACAATTTGAGAAAGTGGTAGAGGAATATGGATTTGGTGGAATGCCATTTATCAGGAGAAGTGGATTTGAACATTTTTCTCATGATTTCAGAGGAACAGCTCTAGAAGATCTTTCAGGGACAGCTCCATAGGACTTCTTTTTTTAGAAAAAGGAGAAGAAAGAAATGAATTCAAAAAACGAAAATTACTGGCTTTTGGAAGCACCTGTTTCAAAAGCAATATGGCATATGGCAATTCCAATGATTCTTGATGGTTTGTTGATCATTTCGAGTCTTATGTTTAATTATTATGCAATGAAATATGGAGACTATGTTCTTGCAGGCCTTGTTTTAATTCCAGCAATTGTTATTGGAAATCAGTTGTTCCAGTTAAATGGAGTGATATTTTCATTATTAGTTTCTGAAGCAATTTCATGCATGACGGGATGTGTGATGTATTATTTGATCCGAAGTAAATGATTTATGGTTTTTTAAAAAAAAGTGTGGTATAGTATGTTTAATTAAAGAAAGTAAAAGTTTTACGGAAAGGAAATGGCTGCAGTTGATGCAGTTCTTTACGGCAATCCTTCTTTTTAATGATGCACTTGCGTATATATTTCGTGGATGTGTAGGAAGTCTTGGATATTATATGGTGCGTATCAGCAATTTTATGGTATTTATATTGAGTGATGTGATCATGTTCTTTTTTCATGTCTATGTATGCAGTTATTTATTTGAAGATGGAGAATGGAAAAACACTACAAAATACTTATGAATATGCCAGTGATGGAGTTGTGCCACAGATCGATAATTTACAGGCAGTTCCAATCGATGTTATATCTGTATGGATGGAGTCTTTTCAGAAAGACGAAGTTTATTTTATGTCAAATATAGAACAGGAGAATGGATTTGAGTCTTATGGTATGCTGCAGGAACAAGAAGTAGACAGACTTCTTGCGGTACCACTTAAAAGAGAAAAATAAGACCAGAAAGAGATAATTAATGAACAAAATAAATTACCAAAAGCAATTAGATAAAGTAATCGAAAATTTAGGAGAAACGAAACCAACATTGCTACTGCATAGTTGTTGTGCTCCATGTAGCAGCTACGTTCTGGAATACCTCTCTCAGTATTTCGACATCACCATCGACTACTACAACCCAAACATCGATTCCAAGGAAGAATACGAAAAAAGAGTTCATGAGCAGCAGCGTCTGGTCAATGAAATGAATCTTCCAATTAAAGTAATTGATGCAGGATATGATCCACAGACGTTTTTTGATATGGCAAAGGGCTACGAACAGGAACCAGAAGGTGGCAAGAGATGTTATCGCTGCTACAAACTAAGACTAGATCAGGCAGCGAAACTTGCCAAAGAAGGTGGATACGATTATTTCACAACAACACTTACGATCAGCCCATTAAAAAACGCATCATGGCTGAATGAATTAGGACAGAAAGCAGGAGAACTTTTGGGCGTAGAATTTCTGCCATCAGATTTTAAAAAGAAAGGTGGCTACCAGAGATCTATTCAGTTATCCAAAGAATATAATCTGTATCGCCAGAATTTCTGCGGTTGCATTTTCTCGAAACGAGAAAGTGAAGAACGGATGAACAAACAAAAAAACATAGAAAAAATGTAGAAAAATACAAAAAAGTACTTGCAACGACAAAAAATTTATGATAAAATTTTTACAATTTGTAGAGAAATATTTCTGAAATAAAAAATGACCCAGGTATTGGAAGGACAAAATGGCTGAATTTCCAATACTTAGCTTCGTAATTTTTATTTTAGGATATTTCTTTTTTTTATACAAACAATAAGGGTTATGAGCAAACCCTTATTCTATAGGTAGAAAGTTAGTCTTTTCTACTATATACCCTATGAATGAGACTTTTTAGGAGGAAAAATTACATGAACGCATTTTTGATATTGGAAGACGGACACGTATTTGAGGGGAAAAGTTTTGGAGCCCAAAAAGAAGTGATCTGTGAAGTCGTATTTAATACTTCCATGACAGGTTATTTAGAAGTATTAACAGACCCTTCCTATCAGGGACAGGGAGTCGTAATGACTTATCCACTGATTGGAAACTATGGAGTATGTCTAGAGGACATCGAATCTGAAAAACCTTGGCATTCAGCCTTTATCGTAAGAGAAATCTCAAGAACTTCAAGTAACTTCCGAAGAGAAGAAGACTTAGAAGATTATCTAAAAGAACATGATATCCCAGGTGTTTGTGGTGTTGACACAAGAGCAATCACAAAGATCTTAAGAGAGCACGGATGCATGGGTGGAATGATCACTACAAATCCTAATTTTAATTTAGATGAAATTCTTCCAAAATTAAAAGAATACAGAGTGACAAATGCAGTAAAAACTGTTTCAAGAACAGAAAAAGAACATTTTCCTGGAGATGGATTTAAAGTTGCATTATTAGATCTTGGAACAAAAAATAATATTATCCGTTCTTTACAAAAACGTGGATGTGACGTTACAGTTTATCCTGCAGATACAACAGCGGAAGAAATCTTAGGAGATGATCCAGATGGAATTATGTTATCAAACGGACCTGGAGATCCAAAAGAATGTGTAGAGATCATCAAAGAGATCAAGAAGTTATATGACAGTGAAGTACCAATTTTTGCAATTTGTTTAGGACATCAGTTAATGGCACTTGCAACAGGTGCTGACACAGAAAAAATGCGTTGGGGACATCGTGGAGGAAATCATCCGGTCAAAGATTTAAAGAGCGGACGAGTTTACATTTCTTCTCAGAACCACGGATATGTGATCAAAGAAGAAACAATCGATCCAGATGTTGCAGAAGTTTCCTTTATCAATGTAAATGATAAAACAATCGAAGGATTAGACTATAAAAATAAAAATATTCGAACAGTTCAGTTCCATCCAGAAGCATGTCCTGGACCACAGGATACCAATTATTTATTTGATGAATTTATGGATAGAATGAAAGGAGCAAAAAATGCCTAAGAGAGAAGATATAAAGAAAGTACTTGTAATCGGGTCAGGACCAATCGTTATTGGACAGGCAGCAGAATTTGACTATGCAGGAACACAGGCTTGTAGAGCACTTCAGGAAGAAGGAGTGGAAGTAGTCTTAGTAAACTCAAACCCTGCAACAATCATGACAGATAAAGATATTGCCGATAAAGTATATATCGAGCCATTAACAGCTCCTGTCATTGAAAAGATCATCGAAAAAGAAAAACCGGACAGTATCCTTCCAACACTTGGTGGACAGGCAGCCTTAAACCTTGCAATGGAATTAGTAGAAAGCGGATATCTTGAAAAATCTGGAGTGAAACTGATCGGTACATCTCCATCAACAATTAAGAAAGCAGAAGACCGCCTGGAATTCCAGCAGACAATGGAAAAGATCGGAGAACCGATCGCAGCAGGACAGGTTGTTAAAACTGTAGAAGATGGAGTAGAATTCGCCAAAGTGATCGGATATCCAGCTGTACTTCGTCCAGCATATACACTTGGAGGAAGTGGTGGAGGAATCGCCCACAATCAGGAAGAATTAGAGACAATCCTTGAAAATGGTCTTCGTTTAAGCCGTGTAGGGGAAGTATTAGTAGAACGTTACATCGGTGGATGGAAAGAAGTCGAATACGAAGTAATGCGTGACGAAAATGGAACATGTATTACAATCTGTAACATGGAAAACATCGACCCAGTTGGTGTTCATACAGGAGACAGTATCGTAGTTGCTCCATCTCAGACATTAGGAGATAAAGAATACCAGATGCTTCGTACATCTGCATTAAATATCATCACAGAATTAGACGTTCATGGTGGATGTAACGTACAGTATGCATTAAATCCAGACAGCTTTGAATATTGTGTTATCGAGGTAAACCCTCGAGTAAGCCGTTCTTCAGCGTTAGCTTCCAAAGCAACAGGATACCCAATCGCGAAAGTAACAGCCAAGATCGCGATTGGATATACATTAGATGAAATTGAAAATGCGGTAACGAAGAAAACATATGCAAGTTTTGAGCCAATGCTTGACTACTGTGTCGTTAAGATGCCAAGACTTCCATTTGATAAATTTATTCATGCAAAACGTACTTTGACAACTCAGATGAAAGCAACTGGAGAAGTTATGAGTATCGGGACAAACTTCGAAGGAGCGTTAATGAAAGCCATTCGTTCCTTAGAGCAGCATGTAGACAGCTTAATCTTCGGTGATTACGATAAATTAACAGATGATGAATTATTAAAAGAACTTGAAAAGATCGACGACCTTCGTATCTATGTGATCGCAGAAGCAATTCGTCGTGGATTTGACTATGATACGATCTTTAACATCACAAAGATTGACCGCTGGTTCTTAGATAAGATCGCAGTCTTAGTTGAGATGGAAAAGAAATTAGCACAAGCCGATACATTAGATAAAGCTTTATTACAGGAAGCAAAACGTTTAGAATTCCCAGATAAAGTGATCGGAAGCTTAACAGGTAAGACAGAACGTGAGATCAAAGAATTAAGAAATGAATATAATATTCATGCATCTTACAAGATGGTAGATACATGTGCAGCTGAGTTTGATGCAGCAACACCTTACTACTATTCTTGCTATGACGGAGAAAATGAAGTCGAAGAAACATCAGGAAAGAAAAAAGTCATGGTACTTGGTTCTGGACCAATCCGTATCGGACAGGGTATCGAATTCGACTTCTGTTCTGTACACAGTGTATGGGCATTAAGCAAAGAAGGATACGAGACAATCATCGTAAACAACAACCCTGAAACAGTTTCTACAGACTTTGATGTTGCTGATAAACTTTATTTTGAACCATTAACAGCAGAAGATGTAGAAAGTATCGTAGATCTTGAGAAACCAGACGGTGCAGTCGTACAGTTCGGTGGACAGACAGCGATCAAATTAACAGAAGCACTGATGAAGATGGGAGTACCAATCCTTGGAACAAGTGCTGAAAATGTAGATGCAGCTGAAGATAGAGAATTATTTGACGAGATCTTAGAAGAATGCTGTATCCCAAGACCAAAAGGAACAACAGTCTTTACATGCGAAGAAGCAATCAAAGTTGCACATGAACTTGGATATCCAGTGCTTGTAAGACCTTCTTATGTACTTGGTGGACAGGGAATGCAGATTGCGGTATCTGATGAAGATATTACAGCATTTATGGAAGTTATCAACCGTTACGAGCAGGAACATCCAATCTTGATCGATAAATATCTGGTTGGTAAAGAAGTCGAAGTTGATGCTGTTTGTGATGGAACAGATATTCTGATTCCAGGAATCATGGAACATGTGGAACGTGCCGGAATCCATTCAGGAGACAGTATTTCCGTATATCCATCTATTAATTTAACAGACAGGATTAAACGAATCATCGCAGAATATACAAGAAAACTTGCAAAATCATTACACGTTATCGGACTGATCAACATTCAGTTTATCGTAGCAGATGATGAAGTATATGTCATCGAAGTAAACCCAAGATCTAGCCGTACTGTACCTTATATCAGTAAAGTAACAGGTATTCCGATCGTAGCATTAGCAGCGAAAGTGATCACAGGGGCAAAGATCAGAGATCTTGGATATGAACCAGGACTTCAGAAAGAATCTGAATACTATGCAGTGAAGAAACCTGTCTTCTCATTTGAAAAATTAAGAGGAGCAGAGATCAGCCTTGGACCTGAAATGAAATCTACAGGTGAGTGCTTAGGTATTTCTAAGAACTTCCATGAAGCATTATATAAAGCGTTCTTAGGAGCTGGAGTCAATCTTCCAAAATATAAGAAGATGATCTTAACAGTCAAGGATTCTGATAAGATCGATGCGATCGATATCGGACATAGATTTGAAGCGTTAGGATATGAGATCTTCTCAACAAAGAGCACATGCAGAGTCTTAAATGAAGCTGGAGTTCATGCAAAACCAATCAATAAATTAGAAGAACCATCTCCAAACTTGCTAGATCTCATTTTAGATGATAAAATTGATTTAGTCATTGATACACCATCACAGGGTGTAGGTCGAAGCAAAGATGGATTCCTGATCCGCCGTTACGCGATCGAAACAGGAGTAACATGCCTTACAAGTCTTGATACGGCAGATGCTCTGCTGACTAGTTTGGAAACAGGAAACAGAGATCAGCTCAGCGTAGTTGATATCGCACAGATTTAATAGAAGTAAGAAGGAGTGATGTTATGGGTCGATACACAAAACAAGATGTGATAGACCTCGTCAGAGAAAACGATGTAGAATTTATCAGACTACAGTTTTCTGACTTGTTCGGAACAATGAAGAACGTCGCGATCACCGCAAGACAGCTTGAGAAAGCATTAGATAACAAGTGTACATTTGATGGATCCAGTGTTGATGGATTTGTCCGCATTGAAGAATCTGATATGTATTTATATCCAGATCTTGACAGCTTTGCGATCTTCCCGTGGAATGCGGGAGGAAACCGTGTGGCAAGACTGATCTGTGATGTATATGGTCAGGATGGACTCCCATTTGAAGGGGATCCAAGAAATGTACTAAAACGTGTGATGGTTGAGTGCCAGAAGATGGGGTATAAATTTAACATCGGTCCGGAATGTGAATTTTTCTTATTCCACACAGATGAAGAAGGCCGCCCAACGACGGTTTCTCATGAGAAAGCCGGATATTTTGATGTAGCTCCATTAGACCTTGGAGAAAGTGCCAGAAGAGATATGATCTTGAATCTTGAGGATATGGGATTTGAGATCGAGGCATCTCATCATGAAGTTGCACCTGCACAGCATGAGATCGATTTTAAGTACGACAATGCCTTAAGAACGGCCGATAACATCCTCACATTTAAATTTATCGTAAAATATATTGCCAAAAGACATGGACTTTATGCAAGTTTTATGCCAAAACCAATTACAGGAGTGGATGGTTCTGGAATGCATCTTAACATGTCCTTATGGAAGAATGGAAAGAACATTTTTGCTGATTCTAAGAATGAACTTGGGATCAGTGATGAAGCTTTCTATTTTATGGCAGGAGTCATGGAACATGCAAATGAGATGTGTCTGATCACAAATCCACTGGTCAACTCTTATAAGAGAATCGTACCAGGATATGAGGCACCGGTTGATGTTTCATGGTCACCGTCAAACAGAAGCCCGCTCATTCGAGTACCGGCAGCCCGTGGAAGCGGAACAAGACTTGAATTTCGTAGTCCTGATTCTGCAGCCAATCCTTACCTTGCACTGGCAGTCAGCCTTGCAGCAGGATTAGATGGGATCAAGCGCAAATTAACCCCTGGAAAGGGTTCCATGAAGAATCAGTATGAGATGGCTGAGGGAGAAAAACAAAAAGCAGGAATCAATACACTGCCAAGAGACATGAAAGAAGCTCTTGAGATTTTCAAACAAAGCACTTATATGAAAGAACTCTTAGGAGATCATATCTTTAATAAATATGTGGAAGCTAAGAGTGCTGAATGGGAATCTTACCAACAGTTCGTATCACAATGGGAAGTCGATCGTTATTTATATAAGATCTAATGATTGACAGATACTTGATACGGGAGGTGAGAAGCTTGGTAAACGTCATCGTTTTATTCCCGAAAACAGAAGTCGCCAGAAGTATCAGAAATCTTCTGGTAAGAAGCGGTTTTGAAGTAACCGCTGTGTGTGCAACGGGTGCACAGGTAGTTCAACGTATGGAAGGTGTTGAGGAAGGGCTTGTCGTCTGCGGATACAAATGCTCAGATATGATCTACAGCGAGTTAAGAGAATACCTCTCAGGAGAGATAAAGATGCTGTTGATCGCTTCTCGCCAATATTTAGATGACTGTGTGTATCCGAACGTGACAGGACTTCCGATGCCTCTTAAGGGGCATGAACTTGTCGAGAAAACGAGAGAGATCGTTACCGAAATTTCTGAGAAGCAAAGACGAAGGAAACAACGGCCGAAACAACGTACTAGAGAAGAAATCCGTCTGCTTGATGAAGTCAAAGAATTACTGATGCAGAATAATCAGATCACAGAAAGCGAAGCCCACGCATATATACAGCAGCGAAGTATGAACAGTGGTGTGGGACTTATCGAAATGGCAAAAATGATCAAAGAATCATTAATATATCATAACTAGGAGGAATTTATGTTTAAAATTAACGACAACTACTTGAAACTGCCTGGAAGCTACTTATTTTCAACAATTGCGAAAAAAGTGAATGCATATTCTGAGGCAAACCCTGACAAAAATATTATTCGTTTAGGAATTGGAGACGTAACACAGCCTCTGGCACCAGCGATCATTGACTCTTTACACAAAGCAGTAGATGAAATGGGACATGCAGAAACATTTCACGGATACGCACCAGACCTTGGATATGAATTTTTAAGAAATGCAATCGCAAAGAATGATTATCAGGATCGTGGAGCAGATATCAAAGCAGATGAAATCTTTGTAAGTGATGGAGCAAAATGTGATTCTGGAAATATTCAGGAAATCTTTGCAAAGGATAACAAGATTGCCGTATGTGACCCTGTATACCCAGTATATGTAGATACAAACGTTATGGCAGGAAGAGCCGGAACATATGATAAAGCAACAGAAACATGGAGCGATGTTATCTACATGCCATGTACAGCAGAGAATAACTTCGCACCAGATTTCCCAAGCGAAGTACCAGATATCATTTACCTTTGCTTCCCTAACAATCCAACTGGATCAACAATCACAAAAGACCAGTTACAGGGATGGGTAGATTATGCAAACAAAAACGGATGCGTGATCATTTATGATGCAGCATACGAAGCATATATCTCAGAAGATAACGTTGCACACACAATTTATGAATGTGAAGGTGCAAGAACATGTGCGATCGAATTAAAGAGTTTCTCTAAGAACGCAGGATTTACAGGAGTTCGTTTAGGATATACTGTTATCCCTAAAGATTTAAAATGTGGAGATACACAGTTACATGCGTTATGGGCAAGACGTCACGGAACAAAATATAACGGAGCTCCATACATCGTACAGAGAGCTGGAGAAGCAGTTTACTCTGAAGAAGGAAAAGCTCAGTTAAAAGAACAGGTTGGATACTACATGAACAATGCAAAAGTAATCTTTAACGGATTACAGGATGCAGGATATACAGTATCTGGTGGTGTCAATGCACCATACATCTGGTTAAAGACACCAGACAACATGACATCTTGGGAATTCTTTGATCATCTGTTAGAAGATGCCAACGTCGTTGGAACACCAGGATCAGGATTCGGACCAAGCGGAGAAGGATACTTCCGACTTACAGCGTTTGGTAACTATGAGAATACAGTTGAAGCGATCGAACGAATCAAGAGAATGTAATTTAATTATTAAATTAAATATGCGATTTAGAAAAGAATGGGATATCAGGAATAGGGTGTTCCATTCTTTTTTTGTTTAGGCTATAATAAATCATAAGGTAGAAAAAGAAAGTTCATGTAAAAAGTGATAGAAATAAAGGACAGGCTTAATTAAAATTTCGGTAAACCTGTCCTTTCTTTTGTAATTATGAGATTTTTCTTGTATTCAATCCATTTTTTATATACAATAGAAGAAATAAAAAAACAAGATTTTCAAAAGAAGGAGATTTAAGACCAATGAAGAAGTTAGCTCTTGCTCAGGAATTAAAGGAAAATGCTTACCCAGGACGAGGAATCGTTATTGGAAGATCCAAAGATGGAAAGAAAGCGGTGACTGCATACTTTATCATGGGACGCAGTGAGAACAGTCGTAACCGTGTTTTTGTAGAAGATGGAGAAGGAATCCGCACACAGGCATTTGATCCAGCGAAGTTAGAAGATCCAAGCCTTATCATCTATGCACCTGTCCGTGTTCTTGGGGATGAAACGATCGTTACGAATGGAGATCAGACAGACACTGTTTATGAAGGAAGAGAAAAAGGACTTACTTTTGAGCAGTCTTTAAGAAGCCGTGAGTTTGAACCAGACGGACCAAACTACACACCAAGAATCTCAGGTCTTATGAAGATTGCAGACGGAACATTCCACTATGCAATGTCCATTTTAAAGAGTGATAATGGAAATCCAGAATCCTGTAACCGATACACATATACATATGAGAATCCGATCGCAGGAGAAGGACGTTTTATCCATACATATATGCATGATGGAAATCCACTTCCAAGCTTCGAGGGAGAACCTAAATTTGTTGGAATCGAAGAAGATATCGATGACTTCACAAACACACTTTGGAACAGCTTAAATGAAGACAACAAAGTATCTCTATTTGTACGTTATATTGATATTGCAACAGGGGAATATGAGACAAGAATCGTAAACAAGAACAAATAATCAGTCAATCAGCAGATCAAAGGAGAAGAAAAATGAAGGAATTAGAATTAAAGTACGGATGTAATCCAAACCAGAAACCATCAAGAATCTATATGGCAGACGGAAGTGAGCTTCCAATCGAAGTATTAAATGGAAAACCAGGATACATCAACTTTTTGGATGCATTTAACGGATGGCAGCTGGTAAGAGAATTAAAGAAAGCGACAGGACTTCCTGCGGCAACTTCTTTCAAACACGTATCACCTGCAGGAGCATCGGTTGGACGTCCAATGTCTGATACCTTAAAGAAGATCTACTGGGTAGACGATATGGGAGATTTATCTCCATTAGCATGCGCGTATGCAAGAGCAAGAGGTGCAGATCGTATGTCATCATTCGGAGACTTCATTTCTTTATCTGATGTATGTGATGCAGACACAGCACGTCTGATCAAGAGAGAAGTATCTGATGGAGTGATCGCCCCAGGATATACAGACGAAGCATTGGAAATCTTAAAAGGAAAGAAAAATGGAAACTATAACATCATTAAGATTGATGAAAACTACACACCAGCACCATTAGAGCATAAACAGGTCTTTGGTGTTACATTTGAACAGGGAAGACAGGAACTTCCAATTGATGATGAATTATTATCTAATATTGTGACAGAGAATAAAAACATTCCTGAAGAAGCATTGATCGATATGAAGATTTCTCTGATCGTATTAAAGTATACACAGTCTAATTCTGTATGCTTTGTAAAAGATGGACAGGCAATTGGAATTGGAGCAGGACAGCAGTCTCGTGTACATTGTACAAGACTTGCTGGACAGAAAGCAGACAACTGGTGGTTAAGACAGTGTCCAAAAGTTATGAATCTGCCATTTAAAGAAAAGATCCGCCGTGCAGACAGAGATAATGCGATCGATCTTTATATCGGAGACGAATACATGGATGTCTTAGCAGACGGAGCATGGGAAAATATCTTTACTGAGAAACCAGAAGTGTTCACAAAAGAAGAGAAGAGAGCATGGTTAGACAAATTAACAGATGTTACCTTAGGATCTGATGCATTTTTCCCATTCTTTGATAATATCGAGAGAGCACATAAGAGTGGAGTAAAATACATCGCACAGCCAGGTGGATCAGTCAGAGATGAGGCCGTTATTGACTGCTGTAACAAATACAACATGGCAATGGCATTTACAGGAATCAGATTATTCCATCACTAGAATTTCAAAAGACATAAAAACATATCAATTAACAAGATACTGGCAGGAGCCACGGTTTCATGACTGCTGCCAGTATGATATCTCAAAGAAAATTTCAATCAGATTACCAAAGAAAAATAGGATACATGAACGAAAAAAGTACCGAAAATAAGACTTGTTATTTATTTAACGAGAAAATTTATCGGATAGATATATTGTATTCAATCTAAATTTTGCTATAATAAAAGTAGTTAGATCAGACTAACTTATGAATGTAATAGAAATTATTTTGATCCAAGAAATGGAGGAGTTTTCAAAATGAAACAGTTTGAAGAATGGGAAGGTTTTAAAGGTAGAATGTGGAAGGAAGAAATCAATACAAGAGATTTCATCCAGGAAAACTACACACCTTATGATGGAGATGCAAGCTTCCTTGCAGGACCTACAGAAGCAACAGATAAATTATGGGGTATCTTACAGGGACTTCAGAAAGAAGAACGAAAAAAAGGCGGAGTTCTTGATATGGATACAGACATCGTCTCTTCTTTAACTTCTCACGGACCTGGTTATATCAGTGAAGAAACAAAAGATTTAGAGCAGATCGTTGGTCTTCAGACAGACAAACCATTAAAACGTGCATTTATGCCATATGGTGGTATCAAGATGGCAGAAGAATCTTGTCGTAACTATGGTTATGAACCAAGTGAAAGATTACATGAGATCTTTACAAAATATTGTAAGACTCATAACCAGGCAGTCTTTGATGCTTATACACCAGAAATGAAAAAAGCAAGACATAACAAGATCATCACAGGACTTCCAGATACTTATGGACGTGGACGTATCGTAGGTGATTATCGTCGTGTTGCTTTATACGGAATTGACTATTTATTAGAAGAAAAAGAAAATGACTTTGCAAACTGCGGATGCGGTGTTATGACAGATGATGTGATCCGTCTTCGTGAAGAATTAGCAGAACAGAAAAAAGCATTAAAAGACATGAAGGAAATGGCTCAGATTTATGGATTTGACATTTCAAGACCGGCTAAAACTGCAAAAGAAGCAATTCAGTGGATGTACTTTGGATATTTAGCAGCGATCAAAACTCAGAATGGAGCTGCTATGAGTATCGGACGTGTTTCTACATTCCTTGATATCTATATTCAGCGTGACCTTGACAAAGGAATCATCACAGAAGAAGAAGCACAGGAAATGATCGACCATTTAACAATGAAATTCAGAATGGTTAAATTCGCAAGAATTCCTTCTTACAACCAGTTATTCTCAGGAGACCCAGTATGGGCAACACTTGATCTTGCTGGTATCGGTGTAGATGGACGTTCTATGGTTACAAAGACAGACTTCCGTTTCTTGCATACATTAGAGAACATGGGACCATCACCAGAGCCAAACATCACTGTATTATATTCTTCTGCACTTCCAGAGAATTTCAAGAAATATGCAGCTGATATTTCTATCCGTACAAGCTCTATCCAGTACGAAAATGATGATGTCATGAAACCAGTATGGGGAGATGACTATGCAATCTGCTGCTGTGTATCTGCGACTAAGACTGGTAAAGAAATGCAGTTCTTCGGAGCAAGAGCAAACCTTGCAAAATGCTTATTATATGCGATCAATGGTGGTGTAGACTGCAAGACAAAACAGCAGGTAGGACCAGCCTACAAACCTATCATGTCTGAATACTTAGATTATGATGAAGTTATGCAGAAATATGACGTTATGATGGATTGGTTAGTAGACCTTTATGTAAATACATTAAACTTAATCCAG
The DNA here is from genome assembly GCF_018223505.1 of Anaerostipes sp. Marseille-Q3525. Classification (NCBI taxonomy): domain Bacteria; kingdom Bacillati; phylum Bacillota; class Clostridia; order Lachnospirales; family Lachnospiraceae; genus Anaerostipes; species Anaerostipes sp. Marseille-Q3525. The sequence continues at coordinate 150,687 of NZ_JAGTTT010000003.1, read as the reverse complement.
TATATGCATGACAAATATTACTATGAAGCAGCGGAATTAGCATTAATGGATACAGAACTTGAAAGAACATTCGCAACAGGAATCGCAGGATTCTCTCATGCAGTTGATTCTTTAAGCGCCATCAAATACGCAAAAGTTAAAGCAATCCGTGATGAAGATGGATTAGTTGTTGATTACGAAATCGACGGAGAGTTCCCTAAATACGGAAACGATGATGACAGAGCAGATGATATCGCAGTATGGCTGTTAAGAACATTCTTAGCAAAGATCAAAAAACATCACACATATCGTAACTCTGAGCCTACAACATCTATCCTGACGATCACATCTAACGTTGTATACGGAAAAGCAACAGGAACAATGCCAGATGGTAGAAAAGCAGGAGAACCATTAGCACCAGGAGCGAACCCAAGTTATGGTGCAGAGCAGAACGGATTATTAGCATCCTTAAACTCTGTAGCTAAGATTCCATACGAATGGGCATTAGATGGTATTTCTAATACACAGACGATCAACCCAGATGCTTTAGGACATGAAGATGGGGAAAGAATCAATAACCTTGTAAATGTCATGGATGGATACTTTGATCAGGGAGCGCATCACTTAAATGTAAACGTATTCGGTAAAGAGAAACTGATCGATGCGATGGAACATCCTGAAAAAGAAGAATATGCAAACTTCACGATCCGTGTATCTGGATATGCAGTGAAATTCATCGACTTAACAAGAGAACAGCAGATGGACGTTATTTCCAGAACATGTCATAAAACAATGTAATTTGAATTAGTGGAAAAGAATTATGAATGAAAAAATAACCGGAAAAATCCATTCCATCGAGACTTTTGGTCTTGTGGATGGTCCCGGTGTGCGGTTTATCGCTTTCATGCAGGGCTGCCGGATGAGATGCAAATATTGCCATAATCCGGAGACCTGGCAGGAAAACTGCGGTGAAGACTGGCAGCCTGAAGCCCTCTTAAAGAGGGCTTTGCGTTACCGCATGTACTGGGGAAAAGATGGAGGGATCACAGTTAGTGGTGGAGAACCCCTCTTACAGATCGACTTTTTAATTGAATTTTTTAAACTGGCAAAACAAGAAGGAATTCACACAGCCGTGGATACCTCTGCCAATCCATATACAAAAGAAGAACTATTCCATACAAAATGGTTAGAATTAATGAAATACACCGACCTTGTCATCTTAGACTTAAAAGAAATGGACGAGAAAAAACACAAGAAATTGACAGGCTGTCCAAACAGCAATATTTTAGCAATGGCACAGGAAGTCTCAGACCTAGGAGTAGATCTGTGGATCCGTCATGTGCTTGTCCCAGACCTAACAGACGATGAAGAAGGACTAGCAGACTTAAAACACTTCATCGATGGACTAAAGACAGTCAAGAGAGTAGAAATCTTGCCATACCATACACTTGGACTCTTTAAATGGGAAAAATTAGGAATTAAGTATCCGTTAGAAGGGGTACAGCCACCAAGTGAAGAAGCCGTAGCAAAGGCAGAAAAGATTCTTGGTATCGAGAAAACTTCTCAAAAATAAAGGTAGACAAATCATCCAAGATAGGATATTATAATAACAGTTAGTTAAGACTAACCAACATAAAACAAAAACAAAACATAACAAAGCTAGAAAATCTGACCAGACTTCCTTGGGTCGGATTTTTTATTTGGCTTTTTAAGCGTGTTGAATATGTATGAGTCAATAAAAATGGATATGCGAAGGTTACAAGTGGATTATCAGTTTTTGGGCAGACAAATATAGATGAAAAATCACCAAAACTTGATATTAGTAAAGATGTAGCTGGAAAAAAATAATGAGAATGATATTGAAAGAATTCTTGATGATTCAATGCAAACAAGAGGAATTACTACATATGTGAAAAATGGAAGTGCTCAAAAATATGGAAAAGAATATAGTCCAAAATCTGGGGATAAATTCGTACTTAGTGTTGCAAAAGGTGAAACGGTAGTATTGACAAAAGAAATTATCAATACTACTTGCAGGGGTATGCCTAACAGCTGCACTATACAGCGCAGGCACAACTTACGGACAAAACAAAACCAACTCCGCCAAGCAGAAAGAAGACACAGTCACAACAAACAAATACCAAGGCGTAACGATCAAAGACAAAGCCAAAGGAAAAGTGACAAAACAACAGGTCAGAGAACTAAAAAAAGAACACTCCGGTAAAGATGAAGGAAACATCATTATCTGGGAAGCAGAAGAAGCGAAATAGAGGGAAAAGAAATGTTAATACTAGATCTAATTATATAACTTATCACAGTAGTTATTGGAGTGGTACTATATACAGCTATATTTAAAATAGTAAAAAATGTGATTCATAAAATAATACATTAAAGAGGACAGTATTAGTTTTAGGGAAACAGTTGTGATATAACCAACACATTTTATTATTCAATAGTTCTTTCCAATAAACTTCAAGTATGTAAGATATCATAACAATCAAATAGTTCCCGTCCACAACGATTAGCGTTTTATCATTATTTTTGACCGATTCGCAGCCGACATGGTGTATTGTCTGAGCAATATGGAAGTCATTTTGGACTTCCATAAGCGAGTTATACAAGGAATGTCGGCGAATCAGCGATCGGTCAAAAATGATGAATAAAACGCGTGTTGTGGACGGGAACTATTTGATTGTTATGATATCTTATATACTCAAAGTCTATGGTAAAGAAACTATAAATTAAACATTAAAGCGGAATACAATAATATCCCCATCCTTAACAACATACTCTTTCCCTTCCTGACGCACAAGCCCTTTCTCCTTACAAGCCTGCATCGTACCATATTCTTTCAGATCTTCAAAAGAAACAACCTCAGCACAGATAAATCCACGCTCAAAGTCTGTATGGATCTTACCAGCAGCCTGAGGAGCTTTTGTTCCTTCTTTGATCGTCCAGGCACGAGTTTCGTCTTCTCCAGAAGTTAAGAAACTAATTAATCCAAGAAGTGAGTAGCTGGCAGAGATCAGTTTTTCAAGACCAGATTCTTCTAATCCAAGATCTTCTAAGAATTCTTTCTTCTCATCATCATCTAATTCAGAGATTTCCTGCTCGATCTGAGCACATACAACGAATACTTTCGCATCAACGTCTGCGGCATATTCACGAACAGCTTTTACATAATCATTATCTTCTCCTGCAAGTTCATCTTCATTAACATTAGCAGCAAAGATGACAGGTTTGATCGTTAAAAGGTTGCAGGAATTTAAGATTTCCTGATCTTCTTCATCATCTACCTCAAAAGTTTTGGCAAGTTTACCATCCTCAAGATGAGCTTTTACTTTAGATAAGAATTCAACTTCGTGAGCAAGAGATTTGTCGTTTCTTGATCCTTTTGTTGATTTTGCGATACGGCGGTCTAATACTTCAATATCAGAGAAGATCAGCTCAAAGTTGATCGTTTCGATATCACGAAGTGGGTTTACAGAACCATCAACGTGAACGATATTTCCGTCATCAAAACAACGAACAACATGAACGATTGCATCAACTTCACGGATGTTTGCAAGGAACTGATTTCCAAGACCTTCACCTTTGGAAGCACCTTTTACAAGACCTGCGATATCAACGAATTCGATCGCTGCAGGGATCACTTTCTTTGAATGGTATTTCTCAGCCAGATAATCAACACGAGCATCTGGAACTGTTACGATTCCCACGTTCGGGTCAATCGTACAGAATGGATAGTTTGCGGATTCAGCACCAGCTTTTGTTAAAGAGTTAAATAATGTACTCTTTCCGACGTTTGGTAATCCTACGATTCCTAATTTCATAATCTATTAATTCCTTTCTCATGGGTATTCTTTAAAACAGACCCGGAAGAAAATATCCAAGGCCATACTGTGAATAGTTTACCATAAGAGACTTGAAAAGAAAAGAGAAATGGGATAAGATATCTTTGATTTAGACAACAAATGTATGCAGCAAAATGAGGTAGAGACTTATTAAGATGATAGAAAGGAAGAGAAAGCGATGGAACATCAAATCAGATTTCCACATCTGGGAATTGTACTGAAAAATGTCGGTGATGGAATTAATATCGGTGGCTTTGAAATTAAATATTACGGAATGATCATTGCAACGGGCTTTTTACTTGGATTGATCGTTTCCTATTACGCAGCAAAACATGAAAATAAATTCAATCCAGAATTAGTTTTCGACTATCTGATCGCTATGATCATTCCAGCAATTGTTGGAGCAAGACTTTATTATGTGATTTTTTCATGGGATTATTATAAGAATCATTTATCTGAGATCATACAGATTCGAAATGGAGGACTCGCAATTTATGGAGGAGTGATCGCAGGAGCGATTACATTATATATATTCTGCAAGAAGAAACATATATCAATTCTTCAATTTGGAGATGTCGCAGTAAAAGGACTGCTTGTTGGGCAGATTCTTGGACGATGGGGAAACTTTTTTAACAGGGAAGCATTTGGATCTTATACAAATAGCCTGTTTGCAATGCAGATTCCAACGAACTTTTTTGTGGAACATGGAAGAATTGATGAAATTATATCCAATGGATTATATGATAAAGCAACCTATGTAGTATCTGGAAATGAAGCAGCAACTTTTATCCAGGTACATCCAACCTTTTTGTATGAATCTATGTGGAATCTTGCATTACTGCTTTTAATCATATTCTTTTTTACAAAGAGAAAGAAATTTGATGGAGAGCTGATCGCAATTTACTGTATTGGATATGGAATTGGAAGATTCCTGATCGAGGGACTACGAATGGATTCCCTAATGATCGGATCGACAGGAATCAGGGTGTCCCAGATGTTAGCACTGATCCTTGCAGTTTTTGGAATTGGCTGGATCATATATAACCGTAGAAAATCACGGAAAAATCACAGATAAATCACACAAAAATCACACATCTAAGCACGAAAAGAAGGGAATTTTATGCACTTTCAGGAAGTCCCTTCTTTTTTGTGCAAAAAAACATGAATTTCTAAGAAAAAACTAAGATTTGATTGTGCATTATTCCTTGCAATTTATAGAGGTATCGTATAAAATAATGTTTATAGGTGGTTAGAAGTGGTGGAAAGTGGTGATACCTGTGTTTATGGGAGAATTTAATCACACAATCGATGCAAAAGGCAGGCTGATCATCCCTTCACGATTCCGCGAAGAGTTAGGTCAGGAATTTGTGATGACAAAGGGATTGGATGGGTGCCTGTTTGTGTTTCCACAAAATGAATGGGAAAGCTTTCAAGGAAAGTTAAAGACATTGCCACTGATCAATAAAGATGCCAGAAGATTTTCTAGATTTTTTATGGCGGGAGCAGCTCCGTGTGAGATGGACAAGCAGGGAAGAACATTGATCCCGGCAACACTCAGAGAATTTGCTCAGATGAAGAAAGAAGTTGTATTAACAGGAATGGCTGACCGGATCGAGATCTGGAGTAAGGAGAAGTGGATCGAGAACAATTCTTACGATGAAGAAGATATGGATGAGATCGCAGCCAGCATGCAGGAATTAGGATTAAGCATATAAGTTAGGTGGATTATGGAATTTAAACACATTTCCGTTTTATTAGACGAAACGATTGAAGAACTACATATTAAACCAGACGGAATCTATGTGGATGGAACTCTGGGAGGAGGCGGACATGCATATCATGTATGCCAGAAACTATCAGAGAAAGGAAGATACATAGGGATCGATCAGGATGCGGATGCGATTGCTGCAAGTACAAAGAGATTAGCCCCATTCAAAGATAAGGTAACGATTGTGCGTGATAATTATGTTAACATGCCAAAAGTATTACATGATCTTGGAATTGAACATGTTGATGGAATCCTGTTAGATCTTGGAGTTTCATCATTTCAACTAGATGAGAAGGAACGTGGATTTACTTATAGAGAAGACGTTCCGCTTGATATGAGAATGGATCAGAGACAGTCGCTGACAGCCAGAGACATTGTTAATGATTATTCAGAGATGGAACTGTTCCATATTATCAGAGATTATGGTGAGGAGAAATTTGCAAAGAATATTGCAAAACATATTGTCAATAAGAGAAAAGAAAGTCCGATCGAGACAACCGGACAGTTAATAGAAGTCATCAAAGGTGCGATCCCGATGAAGGTCAGAGCGGTTGGAGGACATCCTGCGAAGAAGACTTTTCAGGCGATCCGTATCGAATGTAATAGAGAATTAGACGTACTGAAAGACAGTATTGATGCGATGATCGATCTTTTAAACCCAGGTGGAAGATTATGTATCATTACTTTCCATTCTCTAGAAGATCGTATTGTCAAGAGAGCTTTTAAGAAGAATGAGAATCCTTGTACATGCCCGCCAAACTTCCCAGTATGTGTATGCGGCAACGTATCCAAAGGAAAGCAGTTAACAAGAAAACCCATCATTCCAGGGGAAGAAGAACTAGAATACAACAAAAGAGCAAAAAGTTCCAAACTTCGAGTATTTGAAAGGGCATAAAGAGGGAGAAGATCAATGGATAAGACAAGACAAGAACGTTATAATATGATATATGGCAATACAGCGAGGAAGATTGAAGCCAGCACACAGCCGGCAAGCACACAACCAGAGAGAAAACAAAGACCAAGAAGAAAAGTACAGACAACACCGCAGACCAAACAGAATCAGAAAAGAGTGCAATCTATTGATCTTGCATTTATCAAGGTATTGGTTGCAGGAATCTGTGTGATCGCAGCAATGAGTTTTTTTTATCTGTCAGAGCGTGCACAGTTTATGAAGCAGAAATCAGTTCTTTCTGATTCAAAGACACAGCTTAATACATTACAAGTAGAGAATGAGGATATGAATTTAGAAATCGAACAGAGTATCAAATTTGATACGATTGAGACAGCTGCAAAGAAATATGGAATGAGCAAACCAGATGCAAGCCATATTCTCCGTTATGAGAGTCAGGATGCTGAATATATACGGCAGTATGGAAAGATACCAAATGCAGACTAAGAGGTGGTTGACTTGAAGAAGAGAAGAAGAAAACCAATCAGACGATTAAACAATGCTATGAAAAAACGTACGATCTTTGCGTGTGCTTTCATAGCACTTCTTTTTGTTATTTTGATCGGAAGACTTGTCTATTTCAGTGTTTTTAAGAATAATATTTATAAGAGACAGGTTTTGTCACAGCAGAATTATTCCAGTGAAACACTTCCTTATAAGAGGGGGGATATTCTGGATCGTGATGGAAATATATTGGCAACAAGTCAGAAAATGTATACATTGATCTTAGAGCCAAAAAATATTCTAAGATCTGATAAGATACAGAAAGAAACGATCAATGCACTTCATAAATATATGAAGATCGATAAAGATGAATTATTAAAATTTATAAAAAAACATAAGAATTCATATTATTCTGTGTATAAAGATGAACTTGCCTATAGTGATATTGCTGATCTTAAGGATTTTATTGCTTCTGATAAGGCAGATAATGTCTCAGGAATTGTATTTAGTGAGAAATACAAACGCCGTTATCCAAACCAGTCATTGGCAAGTCAGGTGATCGGATTTGTTTCTGATGGAACGATCGGAACAGGAGGTATTGAGCAGTATTATAACAGTACACTCTCCGGAGTGAATGGAAGAAAATACAAATATCTTAATGAGGAACTGGAACAGGATAATTCAATTGTAGAACCAGAAAATGGACAGACAGTAGTATCAACACTTGATTCTAATATTCAGAAGCTGGCAGAAAAAGAGCTCGCTAAATTTGAAAAAAAATATGGCAGTAAAGGAAGCAGTATTCTTGTTATGAATCCAAATAACGGAGAGATTTATGCTATGGCTAATTCTACGTCTTATAATCTGGAAAGCCCAAGAGATGACAAAAATCTGCTGAAGAAATACTCACAGAGCCAGATTAATAATATGAGTGAGAAACAAAAGACAAAAGCTTTCAATGAGATTTGGAAGAATCCAATTGTTTCCAATGCGTTTGAACCAGGATCCACTTATAAGCCATTTACTGTGGCAGCAGGATTGGAAGAAGGAATCTTAAAAGGAAATGAAACATTTTACTGTGACGGCTATCAGAAAGTAGGTCCACATACGATCCATTGTTCTCACAGAAACGGACATGGGCTGATCACATTGTCACAAAGTATTTCACTTTCCTGTAATGATGCTCTGATGCAGATTGCAGAGAAAGAAGGAAAGAATGTATTTGCAAAATATCAGAGAAATTTTAATTTTGGAAAGAAAACAGGAATCGATCTTCCAGGAGAAGCACAGACAGCATCACTGCTTCATGATGCGAAAGATATGACAGCAGCAGACCTTGCAACAAGTTCTTTTGGACAGTCATTTAACTGTTCTATGATTCAGATGGCCAGTGCTTTCAGCTCATCGATCAATGGTGGATATTACTACAAACCACATGTTGTGAAACAGTTAAGAAGCAGTTCTGGAGAAGTTGTAAGTAATATAGAACCTACAATGGTAAAACAGACTATTTCTAAGGAAACTTCAGATAAATTAAAAAAATACATGAAAGAAACCGTAGAATCAGGAACTGGAACAAAAGCGAAGATGAAAGATTATTCGGCAGGAGGAAAGACTGGTACGGCACAGAAGATACCAAGAAGTGCAGGAACATACATTGTATCATTTTGTGGATTTGCACCAGTTGAGAATCCACAGGTACTTGTATATGTTGTGATCGATGAGATTCAAAAAGAATCTCAGACAAATACAGGACTTGCAGTGGAGGTTGCTAAGAACGTATTAAAGGGTTCATTAAAAGAACTAAATGTTCCAAAAAGCAACAAAAAGTAATATAGAAAAATTTTCTTCATAACCTTATTAATAATAAAGTGAGGATTATGGAGATGAGAACGAAAGCAAAGAAAAGACTTTTGCTTGTTGTGAGCATGGTTTTCACAGGGTTTTTGGTTGTAACGATAAGGCTTTCTTATGTAATGATCGCTCAAGCGGATAAATATTTAAGCTTAGCCAAAAACCTGCACCAAAGAGACCGGGAGATCAAGGCACCAAGAGGCAATATTTACGACAGGAATGGTGTAAATATTGCTTCAAATAAGGCAGTCTACTCGATCTCTGTGATTTATTCTCAGATAACAGACAGGGAAAAAGTAATTAAAATATTATCTGAGAATCTTCTGATCGATGAATCTTTGATCAGAAAAAAAGTATATAAAAATTCAGTAAGGGAAAAAATTAAAAGTAATGTAGAAAAAAGCATCGCTGATCGCATCAGGAGATATAAACTTGAGGGGATTAAAGTGGATGAAGATTACAAAAGAGTTTATCCATATGACAAACTAGCATCGAAAGTCCTTGGATTTACAGGTGGAGATAATCAGGGAATTCTGGGATTAGAAGTTTTTTATGACAAGTATTTGAAAGGAAAAACTGGAAGGATCCGGACACTCACCGATGGCAAAGGTGTGGAGATTGATGGTGCATATGAGGAAAGGGAAGAGCCGGTTTCGGGAAATGATCTTTATACATCTTTGGATGTCAATCTGCAGAATTATGCAGTACAGGCATGCAGGAAGGTAAAAAAAGAGAAGAAGGCGAAACAGGTATCTATGATCCTTATGAATCCTCAGAATGGGGAGATTTATGCAATGGTAAATGAACCAGAGTATAATCTGAATAAACCATTTTCACTGTCAGCTCAAAAGAGAGCAAAGAATAGCAAAAAACAACAAGAGTATCTGAATAAGAAATGGAGAAATTCCTGCTTAAATGATACTTATGAGCCAGGCTCTGTATTTAAGATCATAACGGCAACAGCAGGACTTGAACTTTCCAAAGTACAGGTAAATGATCATTTTAACTGTCCAGGTTTCCGCATTGTCGAGGATCGTAAGATACGATGTCATAAAGTCGGAGGACATGGAAGTGAGACTTTCAAAGAAGGTGTTATGAATTCTTGCAATCCAGTATTTATGGATGTTGGAGCGAGGGTTGGTGTTGATGGAATGTATCAGACTTTCAAGAAGCTTGGTTTATTTGAAAAAACAGGAATTGATCTTGCCGGGGAAGCATCCTCGATCATGCATCAGAAGAAAAATGTCGGGGCGGTAGAACTTGCCACAATGTCATTTGGGCAGTCAATCCAGATCACGCCATTACAACTTTTAAGAGCAGTCAGTGCAGTGATCAATGGAGGCAAACTTGTCACTCCACATTTTGGAGTATATCTTCAGACACAAGATGGAACAAAACAGAAGTTTTTTACTTATAAGACAAAGAAACATGTTATTAAGAAAGAAACCTCTGAGACGATGAAAGAGCTTTTAGAAGCAGTTGTCTCAGATGGATCTGGTAAAAACTGCAAGATTGAAGGATTTTCAATTGGAGGAAAGACAGCGACAAGTGAGAAACTTCCGCGAGGAAATGGAAAGTATATTTCTTCGTTTTTAGGATTTGCGAAAGCAAAGAACCCTACGATCATCGGTATTGTACTGATCGATGAACCTTATGGAACATATTATGGAGGAACGATCGCAGCACCCGTGATGAAAAGTGTGTTTAAGGTTGCACTTCCATATATGGGAATTTATAAGGAATATACGCCAGATAAAAAAGAACCGTAGACAGGATGAAAACAAATGAGGTGGCGACATGAATTATGGTATTGTAAAGCCGGTTTTAATTGCCTTTTTTGTCAGCGTATTATTAAGTCCGATGATGATCAGGTATTTACACAAATTAAAATTCGGTCAGTTTATCCGGGGAGAAGGACCCGAATCACACCTGAAGAAATCAGGAACTCCAACAATGGGAGGACTGATCATTTTACTAGGGATAGTAATTGCATCGTTATTTTATGTAAGAAGATATCCTATGATCATTCCAGTATTGTTTGTAACATTGGGATTTGGATTTATCGGTTTTATTGACGATTATATCAAGGTAGTTATGAAAAGAAATCTGGGACTTCATGCATGGCAGAAGATGCTTGGACAGATCATAGTCACAGGAATTTTTGCATATTATCTGATCAATTATACAGAGATTGGAACTTCGATGCTGATCCCTTTTACACATGGAAAATATTTAAACCTTGGAGCATTTTTTGTACCAGCGGTCTTTATTATTTTGTTAGGCACAGTCAATGGTGCTAACTTTACAGATGGACTAGATGGGCTTGCATCAAGTGTTACGGTGTTGATCGCAACATACTTTACGGTAGCAGCTCTTGGAATGCAGCAGGATGGCATGTCGGCCGGAATCTGGCCGATCTCATGCGCGACCGTTGGCTCATTGCTTGGTTTTTTAGTATTTAATGTATATCCAGCGAGAGTGTTTATGGGAGACACAGGCTCGCTTGCACTTGGGGGATTTGTAGCGGCAACCGCACTTATATTGCATTTGCCGCTGTTTATCCCGATCGTAGCGTTGATCTATATGGTTGAAGTATTATCAGTGATGCTGCAAGTTGGATATTTTAAAGCTACAAAAGGAAAAAGATTATTTAAAATGGCACCGATCCATCATCATTTTGAATTGTCAGGATGGCCAGAGACGAAGGTTGTAGCAATCTTTGCGATCACCACGGCAGTTTGTTGCCTGATCGGACTGGTAGCGATTTAGTAAGGAGAAAAAAATGATAGATACAAGTAAGAAATTTTTGGTAGCAGGAGCAGGAAAAAGTGGAATAGGTTCTGTAAACCTCCTTTTAAAGACAGGTGCAGATGTGAGTCTTTATGATGGAAATGAAGAACTTGATAAGGAAGCTTTATTTGAAAAACTATATGAAAAGAAAGAAATTTCATTAGTTCTTGGAAATATCACAAAAGAAGATATAGAAAAATATGATCTTTTAGTGTTAAGTCCTGGAATTTCAGTAAATGCACCGATCGCTCAGATGTTTTATGATCAGGAGAAACCAGTTTGGAGCGAGATTGAGTTAGCATATCAGGCATCAAAAGGAAAGATCGCAGCAATCACAGGAACAAACGGAAAGACAACAACAACAGCTCTTACAGGAGAGATCATGAAAGGATACTATGAGAGTAGCTTCGTTGTGGGAAATATTGGAATTCCATATACAAGTGTAGCACTAGATACACAAGAAAATAGTGTTATAACTGCAGAGATCAGCAGTTTCCAGTTAGAAACGATTGTTGATTTTAAGCCAGATGTATGTGCAGTATTAAACATCACACCAGATCATTTAGATCGTCATGGAACAGTAGAGGTTTATGCAAAGACAAAAGAATCTATTGGGAAGAATCAGACAAAAGATCAAATTATGGTATTAAATTACGAAGATGATACAACAAGAGATATGGCGACAAGAGCAAATGGCAAAGTTCTATTTTTCAGCCTTCATCATAAGATAAAAGAAGGAGTATTTATGGAAGATGATGCTTTTGTGATCGAAGAAGGAAGTGATAGACAGGTTGTCTGTACATTAGATGATGTAAATCTTTTAGGTGATCATAATTATGAGAATATTTTAGCAGCGATTGCAGTTTCATATTCTATGGGAGTTCCTGTTTCTTATATCAAAGAAGGAATTAAGAGATTTAAAGGTGTAGAACATCGTATCGAATATGTAGATACAGTAAATGGTGTTGCATACTATAATGATTCTAAAGGAACGAACCCTGATGCTGCGATCAAAGGAATTAAAGCAATGAATCGCCCAACATGGTTGATCGGTGGAGGATATGATAAAAAATCCACATATGATGAATGGATCGAAGCGTTTGATGGTAAGGTAAAAGAGCTGATCTTAATGGGTGTGACAGCACCAAAGATTGCGGAATGTGCAAAAGCACATGGATTTGATAAGATTAAATTTGTAGATTCTATGGAAGATGCAGTTTCTTATATTGCAGAAAAAGCACAGGATGGAGATGCTGTATTATTATCACCAGCATGTGCAAGCTGGGGAATGTTCCCGAACTATGAAGTCAGAGGAGATATCTTTAAAGACTGTGTCAGAAAATTAAAGGAGAACTAGAAAAGTGTCAAACCGCATCAAAAAAAAATATATGGCAGGCAAGACATATTTTGATTATCCAACGTTGTTTCTTGTGATATTTCTGATATGTTTTGGTATGGTCATGATTTACAGCACAAGTTCATATAAAAGTATGATGACATATGGAAATTCGTATAAATGGGTATTGAAGCAAGGGCTTGTTGTGCTTGGAGGTGCGATTGCTATATTTTTGATTTCCAGGGCAGATTATAGAATTATAAAAGGACATAAACCAGCATTTCTTTGTCTTGGAATAGCTACTTTTTCTATGATCGCGGTATTATTGGTAGGGGCAGCAAAAAAAGGGTCTGTACGATGGATCAGCATTGCAGGATTCCAGATACAGCCATCAGAATTTTGCAAGTTTTTGCTTATCATTTATATGGCGAATGAATTAGCGATCAATGCATCACAACATAAATTGAAAACGCTTGGTGATCATGCAAAGATTTTAGTTCCAACGATACCGGTCATTGGATTAGTCACAAATCAGAATTTAAGTACAGGACTTGTTATATGTGCTATGGTTGGAATCATGACTTTTGTGGTAAGCCAAAGGACGAAAGAATTAATCATAACTGCGGTTACGTTTATGGCAGGGATAGTCGTTTATCTTATGACTGCTAATAGTTATCGAAACGAGAGATTTCAGATTTGGCTGCATCCAGAGACTCATAAGAAAGGATTTCAGACGATGCAGGCATTGTATGCGATTGGTTCAGGAGGAATTTTTGGGAAAGGACTGGGACAAAGCATGCAGAAGATGGGATTTATTCCTGAATCACATAATGATATGATATTTTCTATCATTTGTGAAGAATTAGGATTGTTTGGAGCAGTTTGTTTGATTCTCGTTTTTGCAGCGTTGATTTGGAGAATGTTGTTGATCGCAATGAATGCAGATGAATTATTAGGATCTTTGCTGGTAATTGGAGTTATAACGCATATTGCAATGCAGGTGTTTGTAAATATTGCAGTAGTAACCAATACGATTCCGCCAACAGGAATTCCGCTTCCATTCATTAGTTATGGAGGATCATCAATCTTTTCAACAATGATTGAGATGGGAATTGTATTATCAGTATCTAGACGAATTCATTTAGGATAAGGATGAGGTGCTATGGAAGATAACAATGTCATTCGAATGGATGAACATAAAAATAAAAATAAGGTACATAAAATTTCATTTAAGAAAATCTTACTCGGTTTCATTGTTTGCATTGCACTTTCAATTTTGGTCATTGCAGGAACCTGTAAGACAAAGAAAATAAAGATTGATGGATTGAGTTATTATACACAAGCGGAAGTAAGAAAAGCGATCGCAGAAAATGGATATATTAATAATTCAGTTGGATATTATTTAAAATGTAAATTTGCGACACCGAAGATTCTACCGTTTGTGGATACGATTTATGTGAGCATTAATGCTCCGGATTCAATTACGATCCACATCAAAGAAAAGAAGAGAGCGGGTTGCCTTCAGTATAACGGAAAGTATGTCTATTTTGATAAAAATGGATATGCATTGGAAAGTCATGAAAAAAAATATGACAATGTTCCGCTTGTGACAGGACTAAAATATAATGAGTTACAGATGCAGAAAAAAATTGATGTAAAGGATGAAAAAGTTTTTTCATATCTGCTGGAATTAACAACAGCGATCAGCAAATATCATTTGCCGATTGATCAGATTCATATCAAAGATGATGGAAATGCGTTGCTGATCAGTGGTGATATTACAGTAGATCTTTATGACAAAAATGATATTGATATCAAAATACCAGAGCTTAAAGGAATGCTGAAAAAAGTAAAAGGGAAAAGTGGAACTATTGACATGAGATACTTTAGTGAGGACCGCAAAATTGCTATTTTTCAACCAAAAAATAGTTGAAAAAACTTAGTAAAAAAGGTATCATTAGATTAGTGTACAGAATTTAAGGGAAGTCATTATATATAGATGATGGCGTGAAGGAGGAACAACGTGGTTGAGATTATGCCTAGTGTTGAGAACACACAAGCAAGGATTTTAGTAATAGGAGTCGGTGGAGCTGGTAACAATGCAGTAAACCGAATGGTTGATGAGAATGTCCAGGGTGTAGAACTCGTGGGTGTGAATACAGATAGACAGGCTTTATCTTTATGTAAAGCAGAAACAAAGATTCAGATCGGAGAGAAACTGACAAAGGGACTTGGAGCAGGAGCAAAGCCTGAGATCGGGGAAGCGGCAGTTGAAGAGAATCGTGAAGAGATCACAGAACTGGTTCAGGGATCTGATATGGTATTTGTAACATGTGGAATGGGTGGAGGTACTGGTACAGGTGCAGCACCGATCATTGCCGAGATTTCCAAAGGTCTTGGAATCTTAACAGTCGGAGTTGTGACAAAGCCATTTACATTTGAAGGAAAACCTCGTATGAATAATGCAATGTCAGGAATTGCCCGTCTTCAGGATCAGGTAGATACAATGATCGTCATTCCAAACGATAAGTTATTACAGATCTGTGATAAGAGAACAACGATTCCAGATGCTCTGAAGAAAGCAGATGAAGTATTACAGCAGGGTGTACAGGGAATTACAGATATGATCTATAACCCAGGACTGATCAATGTCGATTTTGCAGATATCCAGACAGTTATGAGAGACAAAGGTATCGCGCATATCGGTATGGGTGTTGCAGACGAAGAACTCGAAGCAATCAAGACAGCGATGGAAAGTCCATTGCTTGAAACAACGGTTGCAGGTGCGACAGATGTTATCGTTAACTTCGCAGGTGCTGTTGGAATGTTAGAAGCGCAGCAGGCTGTAGAATACTTAAAGGATGAGGCTGGAGATGATGTCAACGTGATCTTTGGTACAGTTAATGCTGATTTTGGAGACCAGATCAGTGCAACGATTATCGCAACAGGTATCAAATCAGGAGATATCACAGGAAATGCAAGAACTGGATTTGCAGCAACAAAGAAAGCAAAACCAGCTCCACAGCAACAGACACCAGCATTTTCAGGGCAGCCAATCCATAATGGAAAGGTGATGGAAGAACAGCCAGAAGAAACATCACAGCAGACAAGCTATGTTTCAGAAGCAGAGATGGAAGAGATTGAGCATGAAAGCACAAAGATCAACATTCCAGAGTTCTTATTAAAGAGCAGAAGAAGATAATTTCTTTGACAGATAAATGATAAAACGAAAGCGTGTAGAATTTTGAAAGTTCTACACGCTTTTTTCTTAATTATTCGATATAATCTCCACGAGTGAAAACAAGTTCATAATCAATACTTGCAAGTCTTCTTCCAAGACATCCGGCACATTCTGCCGCTTCTTCTCCGGTACAGATTTTATTATCATACAAAGAAT
This sequence comes from Anaerostipes sp. Marseille-Q3525, assembly GCF_018223505.1. Taxonomy (NCBI): domain Bacteria; kingdom Bacillati; phylum Bacillota; class Clostridia; order Lachnospirales; family Lachnospiraceae; genus Anaerostipes; species Anaerostipes sp. Marseille-Q3525. The sequence continues at coordinate 134,316 of NZ_JAGTTT010000003.1, read as the reverse complement.
AATCTTTTCTTACCGCAACAGGAGAAAGATTCGGCATTACAACATTCGCTCCGGCAAGAATGCCTTTTTCTCGTCCACGGGGATCAATGGTCCCAAGTGCTGTTGTGGCAGGAAGCAAAAGATGTGGATTCATAAGACGCAGGATACTTGTTAGATAAGTGGTGAGCTCCACAGTTCCAGAAGGATAATCTTTAAATTTTGTATCATGATGAGGTACAAAAGGTCCGATTCCAACCATTTGAGGATCAAGTTTTTGAATAAATAAAAGGTCATCCACAAGATTCTCAACAGTCTGATAAGGTGCACCAACCATAAATCCAGTACCAACCGCATACCCAATCTCTTTTAGATTCCATAGACATTGAATCCTGTTTTCTAAAGATAGACTTTCAGGGTGCAATTTCTGATAAAGTTCTGGAGTAGCAGCTTCATGGCGAAGCAGATATCGGTCGGCTCCAGCATCGTATAACTTCTGATAGCTTTCTTTGGAACGTTCCCCAAGAGAAAGGGTGATCGCACAATCTTGATAACGTTTCCTGATCTCAGAAACGATCGGAACCATTACATCATCACTATAATGAGGATCTTCCCCGCCCTGAAGGACAAAGCTTCGATAACCAAGTTGATAACCATTTTCACAGGCAGAAAGGATTTCATCTTTTGACAGACGATAACGGTTTGCATGCTGATTACTTCCTTGAATACCACAGTAATAGCAGTTGTTTTTACAGTAATTGGTAAACTCAACTAATCCGCGGGGAAAAACACCATTTCCATAGATTTTTACAGCTTCTTCTCTGGCAAGGGAAGCTAGATAAGATGCATTTTCTTCATCACGTTCTTTAATGAGAGTGATAAATTCACCTCTTGTCAGTGTATGTTCTTTATGTAAACGATCGATTAATTCGTGTAAATTCATAATATCAAACTCCTTTTTTGTCTATAAGAAATATAACATATAATAGAGGAAAAGACCAAAGAAATATGATAGAATAAAGGAAAATGTTCTTAAATTTCAGGAAAAATCGAGACACAAATGGAAAAAGCAATGGTATCAATGATCAAAGTTTTGGTACTAAATAATAAAATTGCAACTTTTCATTGATTGTGATAGAATAAGAAAGTTAATCTTGGCATGCTTTGTAAATGCCATGGAAACTGATAGAGAAAGATGCTAGAAAGAAGGATATAAATGAAGCGCGAAGATGTGAGAAATATTGCAATCATTGCCCATGTCGACCATGGAAAAACGACTTTAGTAGACGAGATGTTAAAACAGAGCGGAATCTTCCGTGATAATCAGGAAGTCGCAGAAAGAGTCATGGACTCAAACGACATCGAGAAAGAAAGAGGAATCACGATCCTGTCTAAGAATACAGGAGTTATGTATAATGGAATCAAGATCAATATCATCGATACACCGGGCCATGCGGATTTTGGTGGAGAAGTAGAACGTGTACTTAAGATGGTAAATGGTGTTGTATTAGTAGTTGATGCATTCGAAGGTCCAATGCCACAGACAAAGTTCGTATTAAAGAAAGCCTTAGAGCTTGATCTGTCTGTGATCGTATGTATCAATAAAGTAGACCGTCCAGAAGCAAGACCAGATGAAGTTGTCGATGAGACATTAGAATTATTAATGGAATTAGATGCAGGAGACAAACAGCTTGACTGTCCATTCGTATTTGCATCAGCCAAAGAAGGATTTGCAACATTAGACCTTGATGGTGAAAAGAAAGATATGAAACCATTATTCGAGACAATTATCGACCATATCGAAGCACCAGAAGGAGATCCAGAGAAACCATTGCAGGTACTGATCAGTACAATTGATTACAATGAATATGTTGGACGTATCGGAATCGGTAAAGTGGATAATGGTGAGATCGCAGTCAATAAAGAATGTATCGTAGTGAATGCTCATGACCCAGAACGTAAAGAAAAAGTCCGTATTACCAAATTATATGAATTTGAAGGACTTGATAAAGTAGATGTGAAGAATGCACAGGTAGGATCTATCGTAGCAATCTCAGGAATTTCAGATCTGTCTATCGGAGATACGATCTGTGATGTGGATGGAGCAGAGGCAATTCCATTCCAGAAGATTTCAGAGCCAACAATTTCCATGCAGTTTATGGTAAATGACAGCCCTCTTGCCGGACAAGAAGGTAAATATGTTACATCAAGACACATTAGAGACAGATTATTCAGAGAATTAAATACGGATGTCAGCCTTCGTGTAGAGGAAAGTGAGAATCAGGACAGCTACAAAGTATCCGGACGTGGAGAATTACATTTATCCGTACTGATCGAGAACATGCGCCGTGAAGGATATGAATTTGCAGTCAGCAAGGCAGAAGTATTATACCATTACGATGAGAATGGAAAGAAATTAGAACCAATGGAGATCGCAGTCATTGATGTTCCAGAAGAATTTACAGGAGCAGTTATTGAGAAGTTAAGCCAGAGAAAAGGTGAACTTCAGAATATGACAGCCGCCAATGGAGGATATTCAAGACTTGAATTCTCTATCCCATCCAGAGGACTGATCGGATATCGTGGAGAATTCATGACAGATACAAAAGGAAATGGTATCTTAAATACACTGTTTGATGGATATGGACCATACAAAGGAGATATCCAGTATCGTAAACAGGGATCATTGATCGCATACGAAGCAGGAGAAACGATCACATATGGTCTGTTTAATGCACAGGAGAGAGGTACATTATTCGTAGGACCTGGTGAGAAAGTATACGGAGGAATGGTCATTGGACAGACAGGAAAGACAGAAGATATTGAGATTAACGTATGCCGAAGCAAAAAGCTTACAAATACACGAGCTTCAGGATCAGATGATGCATTAAAATTATCTCCTCCAAAGATCTTAAGCTTAGAGCAGGCATTAGAATTTATTGATACCGATGAATTACTGGAAATTACACCAGAAAACATCCGTATCCGTAAGAAGATCTTAGATCCAACAATGAGAAAACGTGCAAAATTCTCATAAAATAACAAAATAATTTACGGTTAGTTATAAAATGTCGAAAAAGTGGGGCTAACTTTGTCGAATGGTTTTTCTTCTAATTGTGGCCAAATTGGAATAGGATTTAAAGTATACTAATAGGACACAAGAAGGGAGAAAGAGTATGACAGAGCAGGGAATCAATCATAATCAAGTGGAGGTTTGCGGACGTATCAATTCAGCATTTGAATATAGCCATGAGATTTTCGGAGAAGGATTTTATACAGTCAAACTTTTAGTAAACAGATTAAGTGAAGCAACAGACGAGATACCATTACTTGTATCAGACAGACTGATAGACGTCAGTAAAGATTACACAGGGATGCTTGTAAGGGCATGCGGACAGTTTCGTTCCTTTAATAAGCATGAGGAGAACCGTAATCATCTGATCTTATCCGTATTTGTCAGAGATCTGGAATTCATTGACAACATGGAAGGATACAGACCAAATCAGATTATTTTAGATGGATTTATCTGTAAACAGCCAGTGTATAGGATGACACCGCTTGGAAGAGAGATTTGTGACATCTTGCTTGCGGTGAATCGTTCTTATGGCAAATCTGATTACATACCATGCATTTGCTGGGGAAGGAATGCAAGATTTGCAGGAAATCTTGAAATTGGTTCAAGAATTCAGTTGATCGGAAGAATCCAGAGCAGGGAATACCAGAAAAGGATTTCAGAAAATCAGCTGATCAAACGGGTAGCATATGAAGTGTCTGTAAATAAACTGGAGTTTCACGAAAAGGATAAAGAATAAGTTGTATTTATAGTATCAGAAATGATATAATATCCTAAACCAAATATATTACTACAAAAGGAAGATTCTTTGAGGTGAAAAGATGGAAGGACGAGTGGAAGTATACTGTGGCCAGGGCAGAGGAAAGACATCCTGTGCGATTGGTCAGTGTGTGAAAGCAGCCGGGCAGGAAAAGCAGATCATCATGGTTCAGTTCCTTAAAGGGAAAGAAACAGAAGAATTAAGCTTTTTCAAACGTTTAGAACCAGAAGTACAGTTGTTTCGTTTTGAAAAATATGAAAGACCATACGAAGAGCTAAGCGATGAAGAGAAGAAAGAACAGGATCATTTTATTTATAACGGTTTAAAATACGCACATAAAGTCATAGACACAAGACAGTGTGACGTTGTCGTTTTAGATGAGGTGCTTGGACTTTTGGATCTTGGACTTTTAAAGACCGAAGAACTAGTGGAGATGTTAGAAAACCGAAGTGACGATCAGCTGATCATCATGACGGGAAGACAGATTCCAGATGAATTGATACCATATACAGATGCGGTATACTGCATCAGTACGGTCAAAGAATCTCAATGTTGATGCTACACAGGATGATAGGAGGAAAGAAAAATGTCAATTTTTACAGGTGCAGGTGTTGCATTAGTAACACCATTTAAAGAAGATTTATCGGTGGATTATGATCAGTTAGAGAAATTTATTGATTTTCAGATCGATAATGGAACAGACAGTATCATTATCTGTGGAACTTCAGGAGAAGCTTCTACAATGTCTCATGATGAGCAGATCGAGGTAGTCAGCGCATGCGTTTCTCATGTCAATGGAAGAATCCCAGTTATCGCAGGAGCAGGAGCTAACTGTACAGATGAAGCACTGAATCTTGCTAAGAGATCAGAGAAAGCAGGAGCAGACGGACTGTTAGTTGTAACACCATATTATAACAAAGCAACACAGAAAGGTCTGGAAGAATATTATACAACAGTTGGTAATTCTGTAGACATTCCAATCATCATGTACAATGTACCAGGAAGAACAGGAACAAACATCCAGCCAGCAACAGCAGTGAAGATTGCCAAGAGTGTTGATAACATCGTAGCGATCAAAGAAGCAAGCGGAGATATCGGACAGGTGGCAACACTTGCAGCATTAGCAGATGGATGTTTAGATATCTATTCAGGAAATGACGATCAGGTAGTACCTCTTCTTGCATTAGGTGGAAAGGGTGTTATCTCCGTATTATCTAACGTAGCACCAAGGGAAACTCATGACATGGTTATGAAGTTTTTAGATGGGGATGTTAAAGGAAGTTTAGACATCCAGTTAAAATACATGGATGTGATCCATAACTTATTTAGTGAAGTAAATCCAATCCCTGCAAAACGTGCAGTTTCAGAGATGGGATATTGCAGAAATATCGTAAGACGTCCATTGACAGAGATGGAAGAAGATCACGCACAGGTATTAATTAACGCAATGAAAGAAGCAGGAATTCTTTAAGGAGTTACAAAAGATGGTTAAGATTATGATGCATGGCTGCAATGGAGTCATGGGACAGGTGATCAGTAAGATCATAGAAGAGACAGAAGGAGCCGTTATGGCATGTGGTGTAGATCGTGTGGATGACGGACACAATGATTATCCAGTATTTACAGATATTAACTCATGTGATGTGGAAGTTGATGCGATCATTGATTTTTCAGCCGCACCAGCAGTTGATGGATTATTAGATTTTGCAGTTGAGCGACAGATTCCAGTTGTATTATGTACAACAGGATTAAGTGATGAACAGTTAGAGAAAGTTCATGAAGCAAGCAAAAAGACAGCAGTTCTTCGTTCAGCAAATATGTCATTAGGAGTGAATACATTATTTAAAGTATTAAAATCCATGACAAAATTATTAGCAGATGCAGGATTTGATATTGATATCGTAGAGAAGCATCACAGAAGAAAATTAGACGCACCATCTGGAACAGCAATCGCACTTGCAGAAGCTGTGAATGAACCATTAAACAACGAATATGAGTTTGTTTATGACAGAAGTCAGAGACGAGAACAGCGTCCAAAGAAAGAGATCGGAATCTCAGCAGTCAGAGGTGGAACAATTGTTGGAGAACATGAGATCATCTTTGCAGGACAGGACGAAGTCATCGAATTAAAACATACAGCATATTCAAGAGCTATCTTTGGAAAGGGAGCAGTCAGTGCAGCCCTTTACTTAGCAGGAAAAGAAGCTGGTATGTATGATATGAGTGATGTCATTGGATAAGAGATAAGAGTTTAAAGACAATAGATACATTCGCCATTAAGACAGTGTGTTTATTGTCTTTCTTTATGGCAGGAGAGATAACATGAGTAAGATAAAGATTGCATTTTTTGATATTGACGGGACATTGATCGATCCAGAGAAGAAAAGAATAACAGACAATACCAAAAAAGCATTATTAAAGCTTAAGGAAAATGGAGTTAAGATCTGTATTGCAACAGGAAGACCGCCAGAAAAAGTTCCAGATTTCAAAAGTGAAGGAATAGATTTTGATGCATTTTTGACGTTTAATGGTTCTTATAGTTTTAATGAAACCGAAACGATCTTTGAAAATCCGCTGGATAAAGAAGATGTAAAACAGATCATCCAAAATGGAGAAGAAATGGGACATCCTGTGGTATTAGCGACAAAGGACAGGACAGAAGCAAATGGATTAGAAGAAGACCTCGTTGAATATTTTTCCATTGCAAATCAGAGGATCAAGCTTGCAACAGATTTTGAGGAGCTTTCAAAAGATGAAGTATTTCAGATCATGATGGCAGGCGGTAAGGATGAATATAAAGCGATGCTTAAAGATACAAAAAGAGCAGCAGTGGCAGTATGGTGGCCGAAAGCTGTCGATATCATTCCGTCAGATGGAGGAAAAGGCGTTGCAGTTGAAAAGGTTTTAGAGTACTACCATTTGAGCAAAGAGGAGGCAATGGCATTTGGAGATGGTAACAATGATCTTGAAATGCTAAAGACCGTTGGACTTGCAGTGGCAATGGAAAATGCATCCAAAGAGTTAAAAGAAGCAGCTGATGTAATCTGCGGGCATGTATCAGAGGATGGAATTTATACATATTGTAAAGAAAATAATTATTTTGAATAAAAAAAGAATGGTTTCAGATACCTTGTGTAAGAAACCATTCTTTTTTATAGGAAAATTTGATGTTAAACAATATTAGGAATGAACTTTTTTTGCTTTTGGATATATTTTTTTCATTTTCTGGTCATTATAATGAGTATCAAGAAATCTTTCGAAACTATTGGAAGCAGGAACCTGTTTGTCTCTCTGATCATAACGGATCAAGGCAGATAAAGACATCAGCATATTAAGTGTCATAAAAACAACGACAAACCATGTAAAAACAGTTCCAAAAGCGATTGGAAGTTTTTCAATCAGTCCGGATAGTAATGGATAGATCTTTTTAAACCAGGCAACCGTTGCAATTCCCCAGAAGAAACAATAAAGAAGATTGATTCTTCCATTCAGATTAAAAGGCATCTTACTGTAATCCCAGAACACCTTTCCGAAGACAATTTCACTTAGAACACTGCACAAATATTCATAAGCACCTCCAAGAAATGTTCCCATCAAAAATAAAAAGCTCTCAGAACAATCTTTATAACGATATAAAAGTAAAGTAACTCCAGCAAAAGCAAATCCCCAGACAATACTGAACGGACCCCATACAAGGCTGCTGCGGCTCATCCAGACACCCATCTTTAAACGGCAAAAGATCGTTTCAATGATATCACCAAGCAAGGAACCTATAAAAAACAATAAAAAGACTTTATAAAAACCACAGCCCTGAGCAAAGACGCCCGTTTTTGGAATTGTTGGAAGTTTTAATTTGCGCTGTGGATAAGCACGTTCGACACGGTGTTCCACGTAAGAAGTTATCAACTTATTTAACCTCATGCTGATCTTTGTAAGATATGCATCTGCAGATTCCCAACGCCGTTTATCGATATTTTTCCCAAAAACAACGATTGCCGTGGCTAGTATATCAATGATCAATATTGTAAGCAGAGTAAAGATAATAACGTGGCGTATCAAGGCAGGAATCATTTTGTATATAGTAAAAATGAAAGGATTTGCAAATCTGACACCAAGATATCCAAGAATTCCCCAGAAGATTGAATGAGAAACACAAATATAACCATCCAGATTCCATTTATTTTCAGAATAATCCCACCAACGTTCATGATAAAAATGTTCAATGAAATGTCCTCCAAACCACTCAATGACAGTGGCATCGATCATGGCAACAAGAAAAATCCAAAGGCCAGTCATCTCATGGGTATTGATCGTGATGATCACAGCACCGATACCGTAAGAAATACAAAGTGGGGAATTAATAAATCCACGGTTTACAAAACGCTTCTGATTAAATGCTGCCTGTATCACTTCCAGAATCCATCCAGTAAAAGAATAGAGGAAGAAAAGAAAGCATAATTCAAATAATGTTTTTATCATATGTAAAGCTCCTTTTTTGTTAATAATGTATTCAGTATATAAAAAATGACAAAAAAATACAAGAAAGAAAATCATTGTTTCACAAACTGCACAAAAACATCTGATAAATTCTTCACAAAATTTCTGAACAAATGTAAAAATATATATGAAAAAATAATTCACTTTGACATAATTTCAGAGAATATGTATTGAAAAGCAAACAAAGATTGACTAGAATAAAGGCATAAAGATTGATACAACTTAGAAAGCAGCAAATGAGAAAGGAGTATCGTCCAATGAAGAAGATTGTAGATGATTGGAGACTGATCTATAAGGTTTGCAGCCTGTATTATGAAGATGATATGAGGCAACAGGAAATCAGCGACTATCTTGGAATATCCAGAGCGACAATCTCAAGAATGCTTCAGAAGGGAAAAGAAAGCGGAATTGTACGCGTGGAAGTGGTCAATCCGATTCAGTTCACTTATGGAAAACTTGAAAAAACACTGGAAAGAAAATATGGTCTGAAAGATGTGATCGTTGTTGAGAATAGTTCTCTTGATACCAGACAGGAATCTCTGAATAAGATGTATGAAAAGGCAGCACTTTATTTGTCACAGTTTTTCCGTGATGGAGATTATATTGGAGTATCTATGGGATTTACTTTACATAATGTAGCGAGAACTCGAAGATCATTTGCGAAAGATAATCAGTATATGTTTGTACCAATCGTAGGAGGCATCAGTCCAAACAGTATTAATGGAGTAGATGTCCAGAGTAACCAGATTGCAAGAGAATTTGCAGATAAATTTGGTGGAAACTATACACAGTTTCTTGCTCCAGCACAGTTCTCAGATAAGAAGATCAAAGATTATTTCTTAGAGGAAAAGTCAGTGAATTTTATCTTCGATGACTTTGAAAAACTGGATACAGTTGTTATGGGAATTGGAGCAAATGATACAGGAACAGATTCCACACTGATTCATGCCGGATATATTACGGATGAAGAACTTCAAAGTTTCGCAGACAATGGTGTTGTTGGAAATGTGGCTCTGCAATTCTTTGATTCCGAAGGAAAAAGAGATAAATTTCAAGGATTCAACGAAAGAATAGCAGGAATGCCCGCAGAGCAGATTAAGAAGATCAGAAACCGAATTGGTATTGCAGGTGGAGTAGAAAGGGTGAAAGCAGTTAAAGGTGCAATTGCTGGAGGATATATCAATATATTGATCACCAACAATGAATGCGCTGAAAAGTTATTGTAGAACCGCAGAAAAAGAAACTAATCAAGATAAAAAAGATATATTTTTATTAGTTTTCTTTTTTTGAACAAAATATTTGTAAAAATAACACAAAAATGAGAAAAAAAGTAAAAATAAGAACAAAAAAAACAGCGGAAAAACCGCTGCATGGAATCAGTCAAGCAGAGCAAGTGCTGTTTCCTTGGTAGTGAAAAATGAGTTGATCAGATGAAGAGATAAGGCAGAATGAATAATATCTTTCTTATAAATTCCTTCAGCAATACCAATAGAAACACGAGCATGTTTAGACGCTTTAAAAATATCAGCACGAATGATTCTCTTTGTAAGTTCTGTCTCTATAAGTTTTGAATCAGAAGTTAAAAAGTGCAAAGAGATATCACCAATGGCACCAGAGTTCTTCAGTTGAGTAACTTCGTCAGCAGAAAGAATACCATGTCTTGTTAGAAAAGAGGTTTCAAAAGTTCCAATCCCTGTGACGATGATATCTGAATTCTCAGCAAGATTAAGGATTGACTGAACTTTTGAGTTCGAACTTAAAGTTTCGTATTCTTCTTTAGAAGAACAGAATGCTGGAAAATGAAGCAAATGGGATTTACCACCTGTCAGATCAGCTAACTGGATGACGTTATAGTTTGGCAATGTATCAAATGAGGCACCGAAACTTCCAGCGAGGGGAACGATCTGAATGTCAGTAAATTTCAAAGGATGGATATGGCGGATAAATCTTGAAATAGCATTTCCCCAGGCTACACCAATGATATCGGTTGGTTTGATCTGTGAAATGAAATAATTCACAGCAGCTATGGAAAGGTAGTCCCTCGATGTGTCGGAGTTGTCGATAACACACGCATATTCAAGCTGGTATTTATCACAGAGTTGTTGCTCGAGCTGAGTATTTCCAAGGATTGGAGACTCAATTTCAATCTTAACGATACCGAGTTCTTCAGCACGGGTAAGAAGTTTTGATACCCATGGTCTTGAAATATTAAGTTTCTTGGCGATTTCTTGTTGAGAGAGTTTGTCTTTGTAATACAAAGTTGCGATCAAAGTGATTCGATCTAACATAGCATCATTGTTTTCTATTTTTTTCATAGGCATCATCCTTTATAAATGTAATTTTAATCGTGAAAAGCACAAATGTGACATCTTTTTAACAAAATTATATTGTAAAAATCGCAGAAATTCAAGAAAAAATGGATAAGAAAAAGAAAAAAATACGAACAAATGTAAAATAATGATATATATGGAACAAAGGATACCAAAGTCCAATGTAGATCAAAGGGCCCGATTAGAAGGATGAGGTGTTCGGAGAGACATTTATATAGAAAGAAAATGAAAAATTATCATAGGTAAACATTAAAAAGGAGGAAAATTTATTTATGACAGTTATTTCAAACATTGCAAATGGCTTTATAGGATTGTTCAATGCAGGTGGGGAGCAGTTTATGAGCTGGGTAACAGGAATCATTCCTTTGGTTATCTGTCTGATGACTGCAGTTAACGCACTGATAGGATTTATTGGAGTAGAAAGAGTAGAAAAATTTTGCCAGAAGATTACAAAATATACAATTCTTCGTTATACATTGTTACCAATTATGGCCGTTATCTTTTTAACGAACCCAGCAATGTATACATTTGGAAGATTTTTAAAGAAAGAACATAAAGCAGCTTTTTATGATGCGACAGTTTCATTTTGTCATCCAGTCACTGGATTATTTCCACATGCAAATGCAGGAGAGTTATTCGTATACATGGGAATTGCAACAGGTATCCAGAAACTGGGACTATCAATTGGAAATCTTGCAGTAAGATATTTCATCGTAGGTGTGATCGTTATTTTGATCCGTGGTATCCTATGCGAAAAAATTTATGCAGTATTAAGTAAGAAATCTAATTAAGGAAAGGAGAAACCCAATATGTATAAAACAATTACGATCAAAGCCGGAAGTGGTGGATGGGGAGGACCATTAACCATTGTACCTACAGAAAAATGTAATAAGATTTTAAGCGTTACAGGTGGAGGAATCCATCCGGTAGCACAAAAAATTGCAGAAATGACAGGAGGAGAGGCTATTGACGGGTTTAAGGAAACTCTTCCAGATGATGAAGTTTTAGTAGCTGTTGTAGATTGTGGTGGTACAGCCCGCTGCGGAGTTTATCCTAAAAAAGGAATTTTTACAGTAAATATTGAACCAGTAGGAAAAGCTGGACCATTAGCAAAATATATCACACCAGAGATTTATGTATCAGCAGTTACAGAAAATGATATTTTTGAATCTGATTATGCTGGACATATTACACAGAAAGTATCAGAGGAAACAAAACAGACACAAGCAAGCACTGCTCCAGAGCCAAAGTCAAAAGCACAGGCAAAAGAAGAAGTTGCAAAAGCAAGTGAAGGAAAGAAAGAAAATATTGTTGTCCGCATTGGTAAAGTAGTCGGACGTGTTGTAAATATCTGTTTTCAGGCAGGTCGTGACACGATTGAGATGGTTGTTGGTACAATCCTTCCATTTATGGCATTTACAGCTACACTGCTCGGTATCATTTCAGCCAGTGGACTTGGAAATGTCATTGCAAAAACAATTTCACCAATCTGTTCTACATTACCAGGAATGGTAGCGATCGCGTTTATCTGTGGTATTCCAATCCTTTCTCCAGTCCTTGGACCAGGAGCTGTTATCGCACAGGTAGTCGGAACATTGCTGGGATCACAGTTTGCACTTGGAAATATTCCTCCACAGTATGCACTTCCAGCTTTGTTTGCAATCGATGCACAGGCAGGATGTGACTTTATTCCGGTTGGATTATCCCTTGGAGAAGCAGATTCAGAAACCATTGAATATGGTGTTCCAGCCGTATTGTTTGAACGACTGATCACAGGACCATTAGCGGTACTGATCGCGTTCGCATTTAGTATTGGAATGTATTAATAAATATAGATTTCACAGGAGGTAGAGAAATATGAAATATCAGTCTAAAATCGTTGGACTTGGACCAGATGCGTTAGCGTTTCTGGAGGATGAAGATATGAACTTTATCATCATTTTTAACGAAGATGCACCACCAGAACTTGCAGAATTATCGGTACTTCATACAAAAGCTGAATTGAAAGAAGATCCAGCTGTTGGAGATACATTAAAGATTGGAAATAAAGAATTCAAAGTCAGTGCTGTCGGATGGGAGGCACCTCATACATGGGCAGAACTTGGACATTGCACATTAGATTTCAAGGGAGGATCAGAGGCAGAACGTCCGGGATGTATCTCTCTTGAAGGAAACAAGCTGACAGCAGAAGATTTAGCCGTTGGCGGTGTCATTGAATTATATTAATTTAGCACTTATTAATTTTTATATATAAGATAAGGAGAATGTGATTATGTTAAACATGGATCAAAAATTAATCAAAAGACAGGAAGAAGGAAAAATCATCAAAACTGGTATCGTAGGTGCCGGACAGATGGGACGAGGAATGGTAACACAGATGGTACTGATGAACGGTATCACACCAGCCATCGTATCTGATATCAAAGTAGAAAATGCAGTCCATGCATTCAAATATGCCGGAGTATCCGATGAAGATATCGTGATCGCAAAAACACTTGCAGATGCCAATGCAGCAATGGAAGCAGGAAAATATGTAGCATGTGAAGATGCAAACTTCGTATCACAGGCAAACTTAGTAGAGTGTGCGATCGATGCAACAGGAGTTCCAGATGTCGGAGCCAAAGTAGCAACAGATGCAATGAAGAACAAAAAACATGTGGTTATGTTAAACGTAGAAACAGACGTAGTCATTGGACCATACTTAAAGAAATTAGCTGAGAAAGAAGGAGTCATCTATACAGGATCTGCCGGAGATGAACCTGGAGCAGTTATGGAATTATACAGCTTTGCCAAAGCCATGGGAATGAACGTGGAAGTCATGGGTAAAGGAAAGAATAACAAGATCGACTATGCCTGCAACCCAGACACAGTCTTAGAAGAAGCAACACGCCGTGTCATGAGTCCAAAGATGTTATGTGCATTCAAAGACGGAACAAAGACAATGGTAGAGATGACAGCAATGTCTAACTACACAGGACTGATCCCAGATGTGATCGGAGGACACGGACCAAAGACAGCACCGGGAACAGAAGGTGTCAAAGAATTAAATGATATCTTCAAATTGAAAGAAGATGGTGGAATCTTAAATAAACATGGAGTTGTAGAATATGTAAACGGAATCGCACCAGGAGTCTTCGTAACAGTATCCACACCAAACGAAGAGATCGCATACCAGATGGGATACCACAGCATGGGACCTGGACCATTATGGACATTATACAGACCATTCCATCTGTGCAACTTAGAGACACCATTAACAGTAGCAAAAGCCGTTATCGACGGAGAAGTTACATGCGTACCAATCGATGGATTAGTATCAGAATGTATCACAAGAGCGAAGATTGATCTGAAAGCAGGACAGACAATTGATGGTATCGGAGGATACACAACACATGGATCTATCGCAACAGCAGAAGAATCTAACGCTAAGGGATATGTACCATTTGGATTAGTAACAAACAAAGCTGTCATGAAGAGAGATGTCAAGAAGGGACAGCTGCTTACATATGATGATATCGAATTAGATAAGAGCACACTGATCTACAAGTTAAGAAAAGAACAGGATGCTATGTACGGAAGAAACGTATTATAAGAGATAGAAAATACTCATACTTTCCTGCCACACTTATATGTGGCAGGAAAGAAATTAAAATGGTGAATGTAAATTAGGAGGAAGACGGATGTTAGTAACTTTAAAAGAATTACTCGACCAGGCCAAAATAGAACACAAAGCGGTAGGTGCATTTAATGGAACAACATTAGAAGCAATCCGCGGTATCATTCAGGCAGCAGAAGAATTAAATTGTCCAGTAATTCTGCAGCATGCACAGAGCCATGATGATATCATTGATCTAGAAGAAATCGGACCAATCATGAAATATTACGCAGAACGTGCAAAAGTTCCTGTTGCACTTCATTTAGATCATGGAAGCTCCTTTGAACGATGTGTACAGGCCTTGCGTTTAGGGTTTACATCAGTTATGTACGATGCATCAGCAAAAAGCTTTGAAGAAAATGCCGAAGAAACAAAAGAGATTGTGAAAATCGCACATGCAGTAGGTGCAAGTGTAGAGGCAGAACTTGGACATATTTTTACATCTGAAGTTGTTCATGGAGAGGGTGGCTCCGCAGACAGCAAGGATGATTATGATGATCTTGATGATATTTATACAGATCCAGAAGTTGCAAAGAAATTTGTAGAGTTAACAGGGGTTGACTGTTTAGCTGTTGCATTTGGTACAACACATGGAGTATATTTAACAGAACCAAAACTAGATCTTCCTCGAGTAGCAAGAATCAGAGAGGCTGCTAATGTACCACTAGTTATGCATGGTGGATCCGGAGTATCCGATGAAGATTACGCTGTTGCGATCGAGAACGGAATCTGTAAAGTAAATTACTATACATATATGAATGTTGCCGGAGGAAAAGCCTCCAAAGAATTCTGGAAAGATGATGAAACAAATTTCTATGATTCTATGGCAATCAAAGCAACAGAAGCGATCAAAGAAGATGTAAAACGTGCGATCAAAGTATTCCAGAAATTATAGAAAAGAGGATAAAAATGGCAGTATATAAAGAAACAATTGAGGTAAAATCTCATGGGAAAACCCCAACATATATTGATATTACAAAGGACGTAAGAAGAGTCATTGAAGAAAGCGGGATCAAGAACGGTATCTGTGCCGTGATTTCTCCTCATACAACATGTTCCGTATTCTTCGAAGAATTCTGTCATGACTATAATGAAGATGGAGATGAATTTTTACAGGAAGATTTAAATAATGTTCTTGCAAAGATCATTCCAGACCATGTATCCAAAGATCAGTATGTATATCCAGGAGAAGAACACTACAAAGCAGTAGAAAGCTGGCCAAATGCTGAAGATTATCTTCCAGGAGGAGACAGAACAGCATTATTTAATGGAGATGCACATTTAAAATCAACATTATTAGGTTCCAGTGAAACATTCGAAGTAGATAACGGAAAACTTGGGGTAGGTACAACAGGATATGTATATTTTGCAGATTTTGACCGTACACGTCCACGTACAAGAAAATGTAAGATTGTAGTTCTTGGAGAATAAGGAGGAAAGCATCATGGCAAAAGCCCAGTCACCATTTTTAATTGTCAATCCTAAGTCATATTTATACGGAAAAGAAAGTCTTGAATTAGCAAAAGCAGCTGATCAGGTTGCCAAAGATACAGGACTTCAGATATATTTCACATGTCCATATGCGGATATCCGTATGATCAAAGAAAATACAACTGATATCATCGTATGTGCACAGTCCATGGACCCATTAGTTCCAGGAAGAGGAATGGGACACGTATTACCAGAATCTTTAAAAGAAGCTGGAGCTGAAGCATTATTTTTAAATCATGCAGAGAATCCTAAAACAGTCAGTGATCTGTACGCAACGATCAAACGAGCAAAAGAACTTGACATGATCACAGTTGTATGTGCAGACTCAATCGTAGAAGCCAAAGCAGTTGCCTGCATGGACCCAGACATCGTACTGGCAGAGCCAACAGACTTGATCGGAACAGGCCAGGTGGCAGATGATTCTTACACAATTGAAACAGTCAAAGCGTTAAATGCGATCAATCCAAATGTATTAGTAATGATCGCATCCGGCGTAAGCACAGCTGAAGACTGCTACAATGTAGTAAAATTAGGAGCAGACGGAACAGGTGCAACCTCCGGAATCTTAAACGCACCATCCCCTGCACAGAGAGTCAGAGAAATGGCAGAAGCAATCGTTAAGGCAAAAAATGAAAAATAAAAGTTAACAAATAGTTTGTTCACTTGTTTTCTTAATCCATATGAAAAATAAGAAGGGATCTTGGATTCCTTCTTGTTTTTTGTATAATTCTGATCTTCTTTCTATCTCATACAACGGAAGACTATTCAAACCACTACGGAGTGTGCATGTTAAACAGTATTGGATGATAATTTTTGTATCCGTTAACGGAAGATCAAAGGAACTTACAATCACCGATTTGACGAGAAGTTTGACATATATTTAAATCTTAATTATATCTAATACCATCCAACATACACACCAACTCAAATTTTCCAATCTTGTAGTTTCCTACACTATAACCTTCAGGTATATGAGCAAAATTTTACCGCTGTGCTTTCGGTTGCTTATTTATTTTTTCCATATACGGAAAGACTTCAGTTGGCCAACACTACAATTAAAATTTTGAGCAATTCCACTAAAATAATGTTATAATAATAACAAACACCAAATCAAATTAACCAAGAAAGGAGCAAAATCATGGCAGCAATCATCGGAAGCCCAACACGTTACATCCAAGGAAAAGGGGAAATGAAAAACCTATGTTCTTATGCAGATAAGTTCGGAAAGAATCTATTCATTTTAACAAGTGCATCCGGAAGAAAACGAGTAGAACCAGCGATCAACGAAGGGAACAAAGACAGTAATCTGACATACGATGTATTTAATGGAGAATGTTGTATGACAGAGATCAACCGTATCATAAAGATCGTAGAAGAAACAGGAAGCGATGTGATCATCGGAATCGGTGGAGGAAAGATTCATGACACATCAAAAGCTGTTGCATACTATACAAAGAAACCAGTCATTATTGTACCAACCATTGCATCCACAGACGCACCATGCAGTGCATTATCTGTGATCTATACAGATGAAGGTGTATTTGAGAAATATTTGTTCTTGCCATCAAGCCCGGATATGGTTATGGTAGATACAGATATCGTTTCAAAAGCACCAGTAAGATTGTTGATCTCAGGTATGGGAGATGCCCTGGCAACTTATTTTGAGGCAAGAGCATGTAAAAGATCCGATGCAAGTAATTGTGTTGGCGGAAGATGTACATTGGCAGCAATGAATCTTGCACAGTTATGTTTTGATACATTAATGGAGAACGGAGTACAGGCAATGACAGCAGCAAGAGAAGGAATCTGTACAAAAGCTGTAGAAAATGTAATTGAAGCAAATACTTACTTATCAGGAATCGGATTTGAAAGTGGAGGATTAGCAGGAGCACATGCGATCCATAATGGATTTACAGCAATCCCAGAAACACATAAGATGTATCATGGAGAGAAAGTAGCATTCGGAACATTGGTTCAGCTGGTACTAGAAGATGCGGGAGAAGATGAGATCATGGAAGTAATTGATTTCTGCAGTGAAGTCGGACTTCCTGTGACATTAAAAGGATTAGGAATCGAAGAAGTGAAACCAGAACAGATTATGGAAGTTGCGAAATTAGCATGCGCACCAGAAGATACAATGGGAAATATGCCATTTGAGGTAACACCTGAAGATCTGTATGCAGCAATTATGGGTGCGGATGCACTTGGAAGATATTATACAGAATAGAAAATTGCCAGTATCTAGTTAATAGACATAGAAAATATGAAAGAACCCCTGAAAGGTTGATCAACCTTTCAGGGGTTCTTAAAAATGTGCGCCTAGCGGCGTACGTTTCGTTTGCGCGCCATGGGCGCGCTCTCGCAGGTGAAAGTCCTGAACATGCCCAGGTAGTGGGAAATGTATAGCTGAACAACAAGGGTGTCCATCGTGAGGTGGAATCTGAAGGAAGCTGTAGGCAAATCCTTGGTCCGACGGACAGAAATCGCATATGAGGCTAGGCTTCGAGAGATAAGCTGGCGAAAGACAGCAAAGTCTAATAACTACCACATTTGTAGAAGCAGAGTAAATGCGGCGGATTTATGAGGAGAAAGAGCGTGCAACTTAAGCGTGGAGATCTCACAGAGGTTTCATTTGCCTAGTAACAATGAACTGTGAGAAGTCAGCAGAACCGTTATAACGGAGACGGACAGAGAATCCAGAAAGTGGAAGGAAGCAAAACAACGAACTATTACTATCAGGACGGAGTAGTTTCCTATACAACCGATGGAGAGAACAGCCAGACATCCCAGAACCTGATCGGAACCGATGGAAATATCCTTGCAACACAGAAATATGGTGACCATACGGACTATCTGTTGTATAATAAAGATATCCAGGGAAGTACCACAAGTCTTGTAAAAGAAGATGGAAGTGCTGATGCAACGTACCAGTATACAGACTTTGGAGAGACAACGATCAATGGCGATAACAAAGCAGAGAATGAGGTTTGTTATACGGGTGGAATCTATGATCAGAGTACAGGGCTGTATTATCTGAATGCAAGGTATTATAATCCGGAAGATGGACGGTTTGTGACGGAGGATACTTATCGAGGAGAGACTGCTAAACCAGAGACAGGACGTTTATATGCTTATTGTGCGAATAATCCGGTGAATTATGTGGATCCTAGTGGACATAAGTATACAACAAGAATATGGGAGCTATTATGGGGAACATATTGGTATGATAAAAGTAATCATAAAAAATATGGAAAACATGGAAATGCTAAAATAGCTAAAAGTGCAAAGAATAAAAATTTGATTCAATATAGAAGGGCTATTAATAAAGAAAATCAATATTTGTTAAGAGCACGGAGAGACTTAGGAAAGCAAGTGATACGGTCAATATTGAAGTATGGAGTTGGAAAGCTAATAGGTTTTGTAGTTAATAATTTTACAAAATTTACAAAAGTTATAAAGAAAATAATATCTCATTCAAAACATTTATTGTTTCTTAAATCTAAAAGCTATGCTAAAAGTACATTGAATAATATAAAAAAGGCATCAGGACAATATAAAATAATTAAGAGTAATTATAAAAAAATTAAATGATAGGAGATTAGTATGAAAGTTGTTGGAATAATTATTTTTTATGTTATATGCTCTATTTTGGATGATATTATAATGGGAAATATTTCTTTTAAAGATTGGAAATCTGAAAAAAAAATAGTGATCGTTGTTTTGTTTATAAGTATTTTATATGGATTAGCTGATTTTATAGAAGATTATATGGGTTTGACATTTCCTCTTACTTTAGTTATGGGAGTGGCAGGAACAATTTTTGGAATAATAGAGGCGATTTTTCTTTACATAAAAACAAAAGACAAAAATGAAAAAGAAGAATTGTTAAAAGGATATTTGATTGTTGGAATTATTCTAATTTTAACAATAGTTATATCTAATTTAATTTAGTAATCGGAAATCAATATGGAAAAATACGATAGAATTTGAAAAGAAAGGGGATTTAAATTCTATCGTATTTTTTACTTATTATATGAATTTCTTTGTTCTGTTGATTTAGTCTTTGGTATGTTTTATAACGTCCACTCAACTAAGTTCGTCTGTCGCCTGACGGCTCGGATTCATTAAGTGCTCAATGCCTATTCAACAGTTACAGACTTAGCCAGGTTTCTTGGCTGGTCAGCATCATATCCTCTAAACAGTGTTACATGATAAGCAAGTAACTGTAATGCAACAGTAGAAGGGAATGTTGCAAATAAATCATCTGTAGCAGGAACCTGAATTAAATCATCATAGATTCCTTCATAATTTGTCATATCTTTATCTGTTACAACAATAACGTGAGCTCCACGAGCTTTTACTTCCTCAACGTTTGCCATTAATTTAGGTAATACATTTTCCTGTGTAGCGATCGCAATTACAGGAACTCCTTCTGTGATCAGAGAGATCGTTCCGTGTTTTAATTCCCCTGCGCAGTAAGCTTCAGCATTTACATAAGAGATCTCTTTTAACTTTAAGCAAGCTTCACAAGCAATACCGTAATCTAAACCTCTTCCAAGATAGAAAGCAGAGAAAGTATCTTTGATTTTCTCAGCGATTCCTTTGATGTAATCATCCATCTTTAATACATCTTCGATCGTTCCAATCGCCTGCTCAAACTTCGCACAGAAATCTTTCATCTGTTCGTCTGTCATTAAGTTGTTAACTTCAGCAAGTTTTAATGCGATCAGATACATACCTGCACACTGTACAGAGAAAGCTTTTGTACTTGCAACAGCAATCTCAGGACCGGCATGTGTATATAATACATAATCACTTTCACGAGCGATACTAGATCCTTTTACGTTAACGATAGAGATTGTTTTTGCTCCACGTTCATTTGCAAGACGAAGTGCTGCAAGAGAATCTGCTGTTTCTCCAGACTGTGTGATAACAACAACTAAAGTATGTTCATCTAAGATTGGATTCATATAACGGAATTCAGAAGCTAATTCAACAGTTACAGGAATACGGATCATAGCTTCGATCAGATGTCTTCCGATCAGTCCTGCATGCCATGCAGTACCACAAGCTGTTACGATTACACGATTTACACCTTTAAAGATATCATCAGAGATATTATCTGCTGTAAAATCTGCACGGTTGTTATGGATACGAGGCATGATCGTGTTATGAAGAGCTTCTGG
Source organism: Anaerostipes sp. Marseille-Q3525 (assembly GCF_018223505.1). Classification (NCBI taxonomy): domain Bacteria; kingdom Bacillati; phylum Bacillota; class Clostridia; order Lachnospirales; family Lachnospiraceae; genus Anaerostipes; species Anaerostipes sp. Marseille-Q3525. The sequence goes on along the minus strand of NZ_JAGTTT010000003.1, from coordinate 113,348 downwards.
CTGATCATAGATCTCTTTCTGCATAAAGAAATCATATCCACCTTTCTGAGCTGCTGTTGTATCCCAGTCAACGTGAAGCATCTTAGGTTCTTCAACTTCACCGTCCATTGTATATAATGTAATGCTGTCACCTTTCATAACAACGATGTGTTCTTCAGGTACAACGAAATAGTCTTTTGTATATTTTAATAATGCAACCATATCAGAAGCGATGAAAGAACCATCTTCTGTATGAGATGCTACTAGAGGACTTGCATTTCTCATGCAGTAGATTTCCCCTGGATGATCCTTAAACATTACGCAGAAACCATAAGCTCCTTCTAAAACTTTGTCAGCTTCTTTTAATGCTGCAAATGGATCTCCATCATATAAAGAGTCGATTAACATTGCTGCAACTTCAGTATCTGTTTCAGAAATGGCTGTGTATCCTTTTGTTTTTAAAGAAGCAGCTAATTCTTTGTAGTTTTCAATGATTCCGTTATGGATCAATGTTACATTTCCAGATACATGAGGATGAGCGTTGACTTCTGTAACTCCACCATGTGTTGCCCAGCGTGTATGTCCGATTCCACATGTCCCTTCTAAGTCAGTAGTAGCAGCTACTTTTTCACGAAGTGTAGCAACTTTACCAGTTGTTTTTACGATTCTTGTTTCAGATCCGTTGTTTACTGCGATTCCGGCACTGTCATATCCACGATATTCTAACTGCTGTAATCCATCAACTAAGATTCCAGGTGCCTGTAAGTTTCCAGTAAATCCAATAATTCCACACATAATATAAATCTCCTTAAATTTGCACAAAGAAATAAGAGGAAGTACAGATATGTAAAAAACTTCCAAATAGATCTTCAATTTTCTTTTTTCTAACATCATATGCGGTTTTGTCCAGATTATACTGCCTCTGTTTCATGATCACTCATGGTTTTACTCAGTATATCACGTAGTCTGGAGCTGCGGGAAAGCATCCGCCGAATATCTCGATAACTTTCCTCCTCGTTAACCTTCCTATCAGACAAGAGTATGTCTGTTTCCGTATCAGAAAGGTGCATGGCGCTTCGATATGTTTAAAAACTCCTTTCATTTTATTTGAAGAAAATACTCAAAACCCAAAGCTTTTCAACGTTAGTGATTCTAACACGGAAATAAAATGAAGTCAAATAAGAATCGTATATTTAATAAAATGTTAATAAGTTACGGAAGAAAAAGTCATATTTTAATAAAGTTTTAAGAAGTTAAAACTAGATACTTTAGAACATGAATGGTATAATACTATGACAGCAAAAGAAGATAAAGGAGAAAAGAATGAAAACTTTTTTTAAGAATACAGGGAAAGTGATCGTGGAAAAACTTCACAGACATCCGATTATATGTAATCTTGTATTATCGGTTGTTCTGGCATTTTTACTGGAAGTTTTAGGTCGTCAGACATTTGATCTAAGTGCGGTTGGGTTTGTGAATGAACGGACTAAGATGTTCCTTTACAGCATTTTTATTATATTTTTGACATATTCTGTGACATTGATCACTAAGAGACGACTTTTTACCTATATTATAGTGACATTGTTATGGAGTGTTGTTGGGATTGTGAATTTTATGATGCTAAGTTCACGAAATACGCCATTTACTTATGTTGATATTACATTGATGAAATCTGTGCTCCCGGTTATGAATAATTATTTTACTCCTCTGGAGATCGGGGCGATTGGAGCATTAATTTTGATCGCACTAGTGTTGCTTGTTGTAGCATATATGTATCTTCCAATGGAAGAACAGTTAAATCGTAAGATTGGATTTGTGAAAGTGGCAGTGATCGTGGCAGCATTTGCAGGAGTAACATCGTATGGATTTAAGAGTGGTATGCTGACAGAGGAGATTCATAATATAAGAATTGCATTCAGTGATTATGGAACAGCATACTGTTTTTGCATTACAGCTTTGAAGAATGGAATCGACAAGCCATCGAACTATTCAGAGAAGAAGATTGAACAGATTGAAGAGCGCACGAAAAAAAGTGTTGCCAAGATAAAGAAAGAGAAAGTAAAGAAGCCAAATATTATTTTTGTACAGCTTGAATCACATTTTGATGTAACGCAAGTAAAAGGATTGAAATTTAATAAAGATCCATTGGAGAATTTTCATAAATATATGAAACAGTATTCTTCTGGGCAATTGTCTATGCCTTCTTATGGGGCGGGAACAGCGAATTCAGAATTTGAACTGATCACGGGAATGAATCTGGATCATTTTGGAGCAGCAGAATATCCTTATAAGACAGTGCTTCAAGATACTACGACAGAGAGTATGGCAACTGTATTAAAGCAATATGGATATAAAGCCCATGCGATCCATGATAATAGTGCTTCATTTTATGATAGAGATCTTGTGTTTTCACAACTTGGATTTGATACATTTACAACGAAGGAAAGTATGAATATCAGGAAATGGACGGAAAATGGATGGGCGAAGGATGGAATCCTTACAGGATATATCATGGACAGTCTGAATTCTACAAAGAATCAGGATTATGTTTATTGTATTTCTGTACAGGGACATGGAGATTATCCAACAACTCAGATCATTGAGAATCCAGAGATCAAAGTTGAAGGTATCAAAGATGAAGCTCTAAAGAATAAATACACGTATTATGTCAACCAGGTCTATCAGATGGATCAGTTTGTCGGAAGACTGGTTAAAGCATTAGAAAAACGTGGTGAACCAACAATTCTTTGCATGTATGGTGATCATCTGCCAAGTCTGGATATTGAAGATGAGGATCTGACATATGGAAACAAATACCAGACAAGTTATTTTATGTGGGATAATATTGGACTAAAGAAACAGGATGGAACGATCGAGGCATATGATCTTGGATCAGAGGTTCTTAATAAGTGTAATATTCATACAGGAATCATGAATAGTTTTCATCAGACAAGAAAAGGAACAAAGAATTATCAGAAAGATATGAAGAATCTTCAATATGATATGCTATATGGCAAACAGTATGTATGGAACCAGCAGAATCCATACAAGGCGACAAATCTTAAATTTGGAATCCGTCCACTTACTGTGACTAAGGCATATGAGACAAAGGACAGTGTTTTTATTGTAGGAAATAATTTTACGAACTTCTGTCAGGTTTATGTTGGCGATGTGAAGATCAATACAACGTATCATAATGAACATCTTCTGGAGGTTTCGAAGAAGGATCTTAAGAATGGAGATACATTTAAAGTAAGCATTGTAAGTAAGACACCAAAAGTATTAAGCAGCTCAAATGAGTATGTTTATCAAGAAAAAAGTGAAAAATAACGCAAAGATGCTTGTATAAGGCGTAATTCTTATGCTATAATAGGTGAATGTTTGTGAAATTACAAAAAAGATAATAATTTTTAGGAGGATCTATACAGATGAGTTTGCAAGTGGAAAACTTAGAACATAATATGGCAAAGGTAACAATTGAAGTTGAAGCAGCGAAATTAGATGACGCTATCAAACAGGCTTTCAACAAGAAAAAAGGGCAGTTTAATGTACCTGGATTCCGTAAAGGAAAAGTACCTTTCCAGTTAATCGCAAAAGAATACGGAGTTGAAATCTTCTATGAAGATGCGGCAAACATCTTAATTCCAGACGCTTATGCAGAGGCTATGAAAGATACAGATTTAGAAATCGTTTCAAGACCAGAGATCGATGTAACTCAGCTTGAGAAAGGAAAAGATTTCATCTTCACAGCTACATTTGCATTAAAACCAGAAGTAACATTAGGTGATTACAAAGGAATTGAAGTACCTAAAACAAGAGTTACAGTTAAAAAAGATGAGATTGAAGAAGAATTAAAGAAAGTTCAGGAACAGAACGCAAGAGAGATCACAATTGAAGATCGTGCAGTAAAAGACGGAGATATCTTAACAATTGATTACTCTGGATCTGTTGATGGAGTAAAATTCGAAGGTGGAACAGCCGAAGATCAGACATTAGTAATCGGATCAGGAGCATTCATCCCAGGATTTGAAGAACAGTTAGTAGGAAAGAATTTAAATGAAACAGCAGATATCAATGTGACATTCCCAGAAGAATACCACGCACCTGATCTTGCAGGTAAAGATGCTGTATTTACAGTAACAGTAAAAGCAATCAAAGAAAAAGAACTTCCAGAATTAGATGATGAATTTGCAGCAGAAGTATCTGAATTTGAAACATTAGAAGACTACAAAGCAGATATCAAAGAACAGATTCGTGCAAGAAAGAAAGAAGAAGCTAAGACTGAAAGAGAAAACAAGATCGTTGATGCAGCTGTAGAAGCAGCTACAATGGATATTCCAGAAGCTATGATCGAAGAACAGGTTCAGCAGATGACAGATGAATTCGCTCAGAGATTAAGCTATCAGGGACTTTCTATGGAACAGTATTTAATGTTCTCTGGAATGGACGCACAGAAATTTGCAGATGATTTAAAACCACAGGCAGTTAAGAGAATCGAGACACGCCTGGTATTAGAAGCAATCGCAAAAGCAGAAGATATTAAAGCAAGCGAGGAAGACTTCAAAGCAGAACTGGAAAAGATGGCAAAAATGTATCAGATGGAAACAGAGCAGCTTGAAAAGATCATTCAGGGAGCTCAGAAAGACCAGATGATGGATGACATCGCAGTACAGAAAGCTGTAGATTTCCTTGTAAGCGAAGCAAAATAAGCAAGGCATTTATGACTTTATGTTCCTTTTGACAGACATAAATAAACTGCCTTAACTATCGTTAGGAGGATGCAAGGATGAGTTTAGTACCTTATGTCATTGAACAAACAAGCAGAGGAGAGAGATCTTATGATATTTACTCCAGACTGCTGAAAGAAAGAATCATTTTCTTAGGAGAAGAAGTGAATGATGTCACAGCAGGACTTGTAGTTTCTCAGTTATTATTCTTAGAATCTGAAGATCCAGACAAAGACATCAACTTATATATTAACAGCCCTGGCGGTTCTGTAACTGCCGGAATGGCAATCTATGATACAATGCAGTATGTAAAGTGTGACGTATCTACGATGTGTATGGGAATGGCTGCCAGTATGGGAGCGTTCTTATTATCAGGTGGAACAAAAGGAAAGCGTCTGGCACTTCCGAATGCAGAGATCATGATTCATCAGCCATCTGGTGGAGCACAGGGACAGGCAACAGAGATTGAGATCGCAGCAGAGCATATTCTTAGAACAAAGAAGAAATTAAATACGATCTTAAGCGAGAATACAGGACAGCCATACGAGACAATCGTCAAGGATACAGAACGTGACAACTGGCTCACTGCACAGGAAGCACTGGAATATGGCCTGATCGATAAGGTTATGGAAAAAAGATAGTGATAGAATAGTGGGGTGATCTGGTGGCAGGTTATAATGATGAGAAAAAAGTATTAAGATGTTCTTTTTGCAATAAGACACAGGACCAGGTCCGCAAACTGATCGCGGGGCCAAAGGGAAAGAATGTTTATATCTGTGATGAATGTATTGACATTTGTTCAGAGATTATTGAAGAGGAATTTGAACAGTATACAGAGGATGATGGGGAGATCAATCTTCGTAAGCCAAAAGAGATCAAAGAATTTTTAGATCAATATGTCATTGGTCAGGACGAGGCAAAGAAAGTACTTTCCGTTGCTGTATACAATCATTACAAAAGAATTTTAATGGGCGGGAACTCTGATGTAGAACTGCAGAAGAGTAATATTTTAATGCTTGGACCAACTGGTTCAGGAAAGACATTATTAGCCCAGACTTTAGCAAAGATGTTAAATGTGCCATTTGCGATCGCAGATGCGACTGCTCTTACAGAAGCAGGATATGTTGGAGAAGATGTTGAGAATATTCTTCTTAAGATCATTCAGGCAGCAGATTATGATATTGACCGTGCACAGTGTGGAATCATTTATATTGATGAGATTGATAAGATTACAAGAAAATCTGAGAACACATCAATTACAAGAGATGTTTCTGGAGAAGGTGTACAGCAGGCATTATTAAAGATTATCGAAGGTACAGTAGCATCTGTACCGCCACAGGGAGGAAGAAAACATCCTCATCAGGAATTTATTCAGATTGATACATCGAATATCCTGTTTATCTGTGGAGGTGCATTTGATGGATTAGAGAAGATCATTGAATCAAGAATTGGCAAGAAGTCTATTGGATTTGGAGCAGATGTTTTCGGACAGAAAGAGAAGGACCTGGGAGAATTATTAAAACAGGTATTACCTGAGGATTTTGTGAAATTTGGATTGATTCCTGAATTTATCGGACGTGTTCCAGTCAATGTATCATTGAATCCTTTAGATCAGGATGCATTAGTACGAATCTTAAAAGAACCAAAGAGTGCTCTTGTGAAACAATACCAGAGATTGTTTGAGATGGATGGCGTGAAACTTACATTTGATGATGATGCTTTAAGTGCGATCGCTAAGAAAGCATTAGATCGTAAGACAGGTGCCAGAGGCTTAAGAGCTATTGTGGAACAAGTGATTATGGATTTAATGTATGAGATTCCATCACAGACGGATGTGACAGAGTGTCTGATCACGAAAGGTGTTGTGGAAGGCACAGAAGATCCACAGATTGGATGTTCAGACCAGAAGGTAAAAGCTACAGTACCAAAGAAACGGGTTAAAACAAGCAATCATGAGATTGCATAGATAGATTAGCCAAAATAAAAACTGCTTTCGTGCAAGAGATTCTTGTGTCAAAGCAGTTTTTCTTCTTATGGACATACATTTTAGAATTAAATTTATGAAGCGAAAGGAAATACAAGATGAAAAAGACTTTACCAATGCTTCCACTCAGAGGAAAGTACATATTTCCGAATACGGTGATTCATTTTGATGTGTCAAGAAGCCGGTCGGTTAAAGCAATAGAAGAATCAATGGAGCATGACCAGCTGATCTTTTTAAATAATCAGATTGATCCGATGGTAGAAGATCCAGGAATTGATGATTTATATCGTGTTGGAACGTTAGCAAGGATCAAGCAGGTGGTAAAACTCCCTAAGAATACATTAAGAGTGTTTGCAGAGGGATTATTCCGTGCAGAACTTAGCAAAACTGTAGAATATGATCCATTATTTAAAGTAGAGATTTTATATGATCATGTGGAGCAGCAACCGTTTGAAGCATTCGAAAGAGAAGCATTTTTACGAATGATCAAAGAAGCATTTGAAAGTTATGCACAGGCATGGCCGCATTTGGACCAGAATATTATTAATTATATCCTGCTTCAGTCTGATGTAGAGATTCTGGTAGATGAACTGGCAACACATATTCCTTTTTCCTATCCGGAGAAACAAAAGATTCTGGAAGAGATGGATTTAAAAGAGCGCTGTGAACTGATGCTCGTTATGCTGGAAGAAGAACTGGATGTTTTGAAACTGAAACAGAAGATTCAGCAGAAAGTCAAAGTAAATGTTGATAAGAATCAGAAAGAATATATGCTCAGAGAGCAGATGAAAGTAATCCGTGAAGAACTTGGTGAGACAAATGTAGAAGATGAAGCGGATGAATTTATGAATCAGTTAAAAGAACTGAGGGCATCTGATGAAGTCAAAGAAAAGATCAAAAAAGAGATTTCAAGATTTCAGACAATGGGAAATCAGACACCAGAAAGTTCTGTGTTAAGAACATATATCGAAACAATGCTTTCTGTACCATGGGAAGAAATGAGTGAGGACAGTACAGATCTAGATAGAGCGCAGGAAATCTTAGACGAAGACCATTATGGCATGGAGAAGGTAAAAGAGAGAGTGCTTGAATATCTGGCAGCACGTGCAATGAGCGGCAAGAAAGATGCAGCGATCCTTTGCTTGGTAGGACCTCCAGGAACAGGAAAGACATCGATTGCAAAATCAATCGCAAGGGCAACGAATAAGAAATATGTTCGTTTATCTTTAGGTGGTGTGCGTGATGAATCAGAAATTCGAGGACACAGAAAGACGTATGTCGGGGCGATGCCTGGAAGAATCGTTGATGCATTAAGGAAAGTCAAAGTCAGAAATCCGCTGATGTTATTAGATGAGATTGATAAGACTGGAAAAGATCAACGTGGAGATACAGCGTCTGCATTATTAGAAGTCCTTGATCCAGAACAGAATGAGAATTTTACAGATCATTATCTTGAAGTTGCTTTAAATTTAAGTGATGTCTTGTTTATCGCGACAGCCAATGATCTCTCTACAATTCCAAGGCCATTGCTTGATCGTATGGAGATTATTGAAGTTACAAGCTATACAGAGAATGAGAAATATCACATTGCAAATGATTATCTTGTGAAGAAGCAGATGGAAGCCAATGGATTAGATGATACACAGATTCACTGGAAAGAAGATGCACTGAGATTTCTGATCTCTGATTATACAAGAGAATCTGGAGTCAGAAATTTAGAGAGAAGGATCGGACAGGTTTCAAGAAAGGTTGCAAGAGACATTTACCAGAAGAAACACAGAAAAGTTACGATCACAAAGAAGGCAATCAAAGATTATCTTGGAAAACCAGTCTATGAATGGGAGAAGGATACATTACGAGATCAGATTGGAGTTGTTCATGGGCTTGCATGGACTGCAGTTGGAGGAGTAACATTAAAGATTGAAGTGAATGTTATGCCAGGAAAGGGTGGCATTCAGATCACAGGTTCTCTTGGGGATGTTATGAAAGAATCTGCACAGGCAGCGATCAGTTATATCAGAAGTCAAAGTAAGAAATATAAGATCAAGAATGACTTCTTTGAAAAACATGACATTCATATTCATATTCCAGAGGGAGCGGTACCAAAAGACGGACCATCTGCCGGAATTACAATGACAACAGCAGTACTCTCAGCGATCACAGGGCACAAAGTTTATGGAAATCTTGCGATGACAGGAGAAGTAACGATCCGAGGGGATGTCCTTCAGATTGGTGGATTAAAAGAGAAACTTCTTGCAGCTAAAAGACTTGGGATCACAAAAGTTTTAGTTCCAAAGATGAATGAAAAAGATGTTAAGGAATTTGAAGAAGAAGTAATCGAAGGACTTGAGATCGTTTATGTAAAAACAATGACACAAGTGATCAAAGAAGCGTTCGTACATTAATATCATGATAAAATAAAAACTGGAGGCAGTTATGAATTACGAAGAAGCAATGAATTTTATACAAAATACAAATAAATTTGGAAGTGTCTTAGGACTTGATAATATCAGAGAGTTATTAGAAAGACTTGGAAACCCACAAGACCAGCTTAGAGTGGTTCATATTGCCGGAACCAATGGAAAAGGTTCAACACTTGCATTTCTGGCAGGTATTTTTAGGGAAAGTGGATATCGTGCAGGGAGATATGTATCCCCTGCATCCTTTTCCTATGAAGAAAGGTTTCGTATCAATGAAGAAAATATTTCTAAAAAAGACCTGTGCTTTTATATGGAAAAAATAAAGAATGTTGCCGAAGAAATGGTAAAAGATGGTCTATCCCATCCGACAATGTTTGAGATTGAGACAGCACTTAGTTTTCTTTATTTTCTCGATAAAAAAGTAGATGTTGTATTATTAGAGACGGGAATGGGCGGAAGACTGGATGCAACAAATGTAGTAAAGAAGCCGATTGCAACAGTTATAGCATCAATTGGAATGGATCATATGCAATTTTTAGGTGATACACTGGAAAAAATAGCATCAGAAAAAGCGGGGATCATCAAAGAAGGATGTCCGGTCATTTCTTATGACAATACAAAAGAAGTTAATGAAGTGATAAAGAACAAAGCTAAACAGATGCATGCAAAAGTAACTTTTGTGAATTCTGCAGGGATCAGAGTGCTTCAGGAGTCACTGAATGGAGAAAGTTTTTCTTATCGTTCTTCTGATGGAAGATGGTATGAAAAGATTGAGATACCACTTCTTGGAAGACATCAGATCAACAATGCAGCACTTGCGTTAGAAACTTTAAATGTTATAAAAAACTATTATTGTATCAGTGATTTTCAGACGGAAGACGGAATGCGAAAAACAATCTGGAGAGGTAGAATTGAGATATTGGAACGAGAACCTATGGTGATCTGTGACGGTGCACATAATCCAGATGGTGCAAAGAGTTTATTAAGTTTTTTGCAAAATAATTTTACAAACCAGAGATTAATCTATATAATGGGAGTATTGTCAGATAAAGATTACGAACAGATGGTACAGATTCTTGCCCCAGCGGCAGATAAGATTTATACAGTAGCACCGGATAATCCAAGAGCTCTTTCAAGCAGGGAGCTGTGTAATTGTATAAGTAAATATCATCAGAACGTAGAGGAAAGACAAAGACTCGCTGAATGTCTTAGTGAAGTAAGGCAGAAGGCAGAGAAAGATGATGTGATCATAATCTGTGGAACATTATCTTTTCAAAATGAACTAATAAACCAATAGCAGAGGATGAACAAGTGGAAAGATTCCAGAAGATCGTATGCCATGAAACATACAAACAAACGTACGAAAAACTACAAGAATTAGAAAAAGACCGTGAATTTTGCGGGCATGATATGGAACATTTTCTTTCGGTAGCAAGAATCAGTTATCTTATGGTGCTTGAGAAGAATCTTGATATTCCGAAAGATATCATATATGCGACGGCATTTCTTCATGATATGGGAAGAGCTGACCAGTATGAAAAAGGAATTTCACATGATGAGGCAGGTGCAATTCTTGCAGAAGAAATTTTAAAAGATTGTGGCTATACAGCCGCAGAAAGAAAAATCATGGTCGATACGATCTTAAATCATCGTGACGTTGAAGAGAAAGAAGACAGCTTTGCAGCTATTTTTTATCGTGCAGACAAACTTTCCAGAGACTGTATCCACTGCAAAGCCAGACAGGAATGTTATTGGCCGCAAGAGAAGAAAAACAGCAGGTATATTTATTAGGAGAGATACAATGATTATTGGAAATAAAACATTTGATACGAAACACCATGGATATATTATGGGAATCTTGAATGTGACACCAGACTCATTTTCTGATGGAGGAAAATATGATCATCTAGATGCAGCATTAAAACATGCAGAAGAAATGATTAAAGATGGAGCTGCGATCATTGATGTAGGTGGAGAATCTACAAGACCTGGGTACACTCTGATTTCCGATGAAGAAGAGATTGGAAGGGTAACACCAGTGATTGAGGCCCTTAAGAAAGAATTTGATGTTCCAGTATCTCTGGATACTTACAAATCAGGTGTGGCAAGAGCAGGGATTGAAGCAGGAGCTGATCTGATCAATGATATCTGGGGACTTAAGTGGGATGGAACAATGGCAGAAGTGTTAGCAGAAACAGGAATTGCTTCTTGTTTGATGCATAACCGCAAGGATACAGACTACAAAGATTATTTAAATGATGTGGTAGCTGATCTGAATGAGACAATGGAGATGGCAGAGAAGGCAGGGATCAAAAAAGATACGATCATGTTAGATCCAGGAATCGGATTTGCCAAGGATCTTGATCAGAATTTAGAACTTATGAATCATTTAGAACTTTTAAACCAGTGGGATGTACCTGTTCTTCTTGGAACTTCAAGAAAATCAATGATCGGACTTATTCTGGATCTTCCATCTGATCAGAGAGTGGAAGGAACTGTTGCAACAACAGTGAGTGGATACATGAAAGGATGCAGATTTTTCAGAGTACATGATGTAAAAGAAAACATGCGTGCTATGAAGATGATAGAAGCAATTTGTGCAAAATAAGGGAGAATTGATGATGGATCAGATTATAATCAAAGATTTGGAAGTTTATGCAAATCATGGTCTATATAAAGAGGAAAAGGTATTAGGACAAAAGTTTTTAGTATCTGCAGTACTTTATGTGGATACGAAGCTTGCAGGTGTCAGTGACCAGATGGAATTTTCTGTTGATTATGGAAAAGTATGCCACGTGATCAAGGATATTCTGACTGAGAATGACTTTAACTTGATCGAATGTGTGGCAGAAACTGTGGCAAAGAAACTGCTTCTTAAATTTCCATTAGTCAGAAAACTTGAGATTGAAGTAAAAAAACCATGGGCACCAATTGGATTGCCTCTTGATTATGTTTCTGTTAAGATTAAACGTGGCTGGCATAGAGCCTATATTGGTGTTGGGTCCAATATGGGAGACCGTATGGAATATATCAATCAAGCGATCGATGCGATCGAGGCACAGGATGATACGAAAGTTGTTCATGTTTCAAGCCTGATTGAGACAAAGCCATATGGAGGAGTTAAGCAGGAGGATTTTCTGAATGGATGTATTGCCATCGATACGTTAAAAGAACCAGAAGAACTGCTTGATTTTCTGATGGATGTGGAAGCACAGGCAGGAAGAGTCAGAACAATTCATTGGGGACCGAGAACACTGGACCTTGATATTTTAATGTATGATGATCTTGTGATGAATGAGAGAAAATTAACGATCCCTCACAAAGAGATGCACAAAAGACTGTTTGTTTTAGAACCATTAGAAGAGATTGCACCATATCTTATGCATCCACTGCTTGGCAAAACAGTCACACAATTAAAAGAAATGATAAAAGAGGAACAATAAACTATGAGAGATTTGACGGAAATAAGACAACAGATTGACGAGATCGATCAGAAGATGCTTTCTTTATTCAAACAACGGATGAGATGTTCTGCGGACGTAGCAGAATATAAAAGAGGGACAGGCAAAGCAATTTATGACCCTGTAAGAGAAAGACAGAAGATTGATGTTTTAACAAAAGATGAAACGGAAACGATCATTAAGAAATCCGTGGAAGAGATGTTTCTTCAGATGATGAGTATCAGTCGCAGATACCAGTATAGTCTGTTATCACAGGAAGATGCTTATATCGATGGAACATTTGAAGAAGTTGATTCTCTGGATATCAATGAAAATACAAAAGTCGTATATCAGGGAATTCCTGGTGCATATCAGGAACAGGCAATGGTACAGTATTTTGGAGAAAATGTTAAAAATTTCTCTGTACCGGAGTTTAAAGATGTTGTAAAGACATTAGATCGAGGGGAAGCTGATTATGGAGTGCTTCCAATTGAGAATACTTCAGCAGGAACTGTCAGTGGAATTTATGATATGATTCTTGATTACGATATCTGTGTGGTAGGAGAAGAATCTGTTGATGTGAGACATGTTTTTGCAGCACTTCCAGGAAGCAGTTTAGAACAGATCGAGAAAGTGTATTCACATCCGCAAGGATTGATGCAATGCAAAGGTTTCTTAGATGAACATCCAGAATGGGAGCAGGTAAAAGTTGCTAATACTGCGATTAGTGCAAAGAAAGTAGCAGATGATGGCAAGAATACAAAAGCTGCGATCTGCAGTGAACGTGCAGCTAAGATGTATGGTCTTCAGATTTTAAAAAGAGAGGTAAATGATGAAGGAAACAATACAACAAGATTCGTGATCATGTCAAAGAAGAAACAATATAGAAAAGATGCAGGAAAAGTAAGTATTAGTTTCAGCGTACCACATGAATCAGGGTCTTTGTATAATATCTTGACTCATTTTATGTTTAATAATGTCAGTATGAGTAATATTGAATCCAGGCCGCTTCCAGGAAGAAAGTGGGAGTATGGATTTTATGTTGACGTGATCGGGAATTTAAATGATCCAGCAATCCGTAATGCACTGGCAGGAATCAAAGAAGAGACAAAGGATTTTAAAATATTAGGAAATTTCTAAAAATTATGAATGTGAAAAAAAGACTGGGGAAATACAAACGAATGGAAGGTAATGTAAAATGACACAGAAAAATAGTGAAACAAAATTACAAAAATTTCACAGCGTCATGCAAAAAGTCTTAAAATATGGGATTGTCCTTGCATTGATCGCATTTATTGTATTGGTTTTAACAAATAAAAATCAGTTTTCAGAAAGAGTTGCAAAAGGTGTTCCAGAAAAGAAAATATCAAAGATTGCAATTTCAGATGGTGATAAAGTTGTACAAAAGTTTAAAGCAACATGTGATACGATGGAACGGTTGAATATTCTGGTTGACAGAAATGAACAGGTTGGAAGAGCTGGAAGTATTGATCTGAATGTAAAAGATAGTAAGGGAAGATCAATCTATCATATTACGCCGAGCCTGTTAGAGGTTGATGGATTAAAGAATATGACGGCAACAATGAGACGTACCCAAAGAGCTGAATATCGCTGGTACAGAGTTGTAGTAAACCAGAAACTGAACAAAGGTGAGAATTATACGATTGAGATCACAGCAAAAGGAATCAAGAAAGATCGTCCATTATATTTATATACATCAAAGAAAATGGGAAATATTTTTAGTTCTGTGAAAGTCAATGGACAGAAGATGGATGTACATATCCGTACAAGAGTATGGACAACACAGATTGATGTTTCAGCAATTGTTTTAACAGTTGCAATTACATTGGCACTGATCGCATTGATTCTTATTCCAATATATTTGCCGAAAAAATGGAATAAGAGATTTACATGGATATTGTTTGTTATAACACCTTGGATTTCGTTTTACATGGTTGAGAAGGTATTCTATAATCCGATCAGTGTTATGAATAAGCTGGCATTCGGGCTGAATGTATTATGGTATTATATTATTTATATGATCTTGTTGCTTATATTTAACAGAGTGAAATGGGCATTGTTGGTTGGAAATGTATTTTTCTATGCAGCAGCGATAGGTAACTATTTTGTACTTGCATTCCGTGGAACTCCAATCACACCAGCAGATATTTATGCCCTTGGAACTGCAATGGACGTAGCAGATCATTATGTATTATCCTACGATAAAGCAGCAATCGTAGCAACAGTTGTATTACTTGGAATGTGTGTGCTTGCATCCAAACTTGAAACATATCCAATCTTTCAATGGAGAAAACGATTGATTGCTGTTTTAGTTACGGTTCTTGTTACAGCAGCAAGTGCTTTTACACTGACAAGAGTTGATGCACTACAATCTAAGGGAGTTAAGGTGAATTTTTGGAATCAGAAATTAGGTTATACCAATAATGGATATATTTTAAGTTTCTTAATGAATATTCAGTATACGATCGTATCCCAGCCAGAAGGGTATAGTGCAAATAAAGTAAATAAGATTGCAGACAACTACGAAGTTACACAGGGAAGTAACAAAAACTTAAAACAAAAACCAAATGTAGTCGTGATCATGAATGAGACGTTTTCTGATCTGAATGTGGTTAATAAGATCAAGACAAATAAAGAGGTTATGCCATTTATTAACAATCTGAAAGAAAATACCATCAAAGGTCATATGTTAGTGTCTGTTTTTGGTGGAGGTACAAGTAATTCGGAATATGAATTTTTAACAGGAAACTCTGTATCAGCACTTCCATTAAATGGAAACGCTTATACACAGTTTGTAAAACATAAAGTACCAAGTCTTGCATCCCAGTTGAAACAACAGGGGTATGATACGTTGGCATTCCACCCATACAAAGCACATGGATGGAACAGAGATACTGTTTACCCATTGATTGGATTTGATCAGTTCTTAGATGAAACATGCATGAATCCAAATGGAGAAAAATTCCGAGGATGGTATTCTGATTCCGAGGATTACAATAAGATCATTGATATCTTTAATAAGAAAAAGGCAGGGCAGCCATTATTCTTATTTAATGTAACGATTCAGAACCATGGAGGATATCTGATCGCTGATAAGAACTTTAAAGAAGAGATCAAGATCAAGGATGAAAAGGCAACAGATACAGCAAATCGTTATCTGTCACTGATCCATGAATCTGACCGTGCATTTGAGAAGATCATTAATTACTTTAAGAATAAGAAAGAACCAACGATCGTTGTAATGTTCGGGGATCATCAGCCGAAACTGGAAGATTCATTCTATGAACTGTTATATGGAAAATCATTAAGCAACTTAAGTTTGAAAGAACAGCAGAAGAAGTATACAGTACCATTTATCATATGGGCTAACTATGATATTGATGCAAAAAGCGATGTAGAAAATGTCAGTGCAAACTATTTATCAAGCTTGATGCTTCAGCAGACAAACTTAAAATTGTCAAGATATAATGAATTTTTATTAGATATGAGAAAAAATGTTCCTGCATTGAATGCAAATGGGTATGTAGACAAAGATGGAGAAAATCATCATTTTTCAGAACAAAATAAATACACAAAACTGATCACACAGTATCAGTATCTGCAGTATAATAGTTTGATGGATAAGAAACATGTCAGTACAGATTTGTTTTCTGTGAAATAAGCAGGACGAGAGGAAAGAAATATGTCAGAACGAAATGGAAAAAATAAAATTCATAATATAATAAACAAAGCGATGAAAGGCGTGGTTGTATTCGCATTATTTCTTTTTATTATTTTTGTACTAAAGAATAAGGCTGAGTTTTCAGAAAAAATCGCTAAGGGTGGACCAGATAAGGAAATTTCTCAGATCGCAGTGACAGGTAAT
This sequence comes from Anaerostipes sp. Marseille-Q3525, assembly GCF_018223505.1. NCBI lineage: Bacteria > Bacillati > Bacillota > Clostridia > Lachnospirales > Lachnospiraceae > Anaerostipes > Anaerostipes sp. Marseille-Q3525. Next base: position 96,912 of record NZ_JAGTTT010000003.1, on the reverse strand, counting down.
GATGAGATTGTGCAGAAGTTTAAAGCGACGTATGATAACATTCAGAGCTTCACGTTCATGATCGATCGAAATCAGAGCTATAAAAGAGCAGGAAGTATTTCTGTTAATATCAAGGACAGCAAAGGAAAATCAGTTTATCATGTCACAAAAGATTTGCTGGATGTGGATGGAATGAGAAACATTCAGCCGTCTTTAAAGACAAGCAGATATACATCCCAAAAATGGTATAGCTTGATCGTTAATAAGGATATCAAAAAGGGCGATACATATACTCTTACGATCAAAGCCAGAGGAATCAAAAAAGACCATCCATTGTATTTATATACATCAAAGGAGATGGGCAAGATATATGAGCCAGCAGTGATCAATGGAAAGTCGCAAAAAGACTTTCATATCCGAATGAGAGTATGGACAAATCGTATTGATGTAAGTGCGATCGTAATGACAGTAGCAATCGCAGTTGCACTGATGGCTATTATTCTGATTCCATTAAAACTTCCAGAAAAATGGAATAAACGATTTAGTTGGATATTATTTATTGTGAATCCATGGATCGCATTTTATATGGTTGAGAAAGTGTTTTATAATCCGATCAGCGTTATGAAGCCACTGACATTTGCTTTAAATGTGCTGTGGTATTACATTATATATGCAGTATTGCTGATGCTCTTTAACCGTATTAAATGGGCACTGATGATAGGAAATATTTTCTTCTACGGTGCAGCGATCGCAAATTATTTTGTACTTGCATTTAGAGGAAATCCAATCACACCAGCAGATATTTATGCGGTTGGAACAGCGATGGATGTTGCAGATCATTATGTACTAAGTTTTGATAAACCAGCCATTATTGCAACGATCATTTTACTTGGTTTATGTGTGATCGCATGTAAATTAGAAACTTTCAAGGCATTTACGATCAAGAAACGACTGGTTGCAATTGTTATCACGGCAATAGTGATAGTTGCAAGTTCCGTTCACATGACAAAAGTAGATGATCTTGCCAAAAATGGAATCAAAGTTAATTTATTTAACCAGAAAAATGGATATTTGAAAAATGGATATATTTTAAGCTTTATTTTAAATGTTCAGTATACTCTTGTTTCTCAGCCAGATGGATATAATCCGCAGACGGTAAATAAGATTGCAGATAACTATCAGGTAACAACAGGAAAGAATAAAACTTTAAAACAAAAACCAAATGTAGTCGTGATCATGAATGAAACATTTGCAGATTTAAATGTAGTCAATCATATTAAGACCAACAAAGAGGTTATGCCGTTTATTAACAGCTTAAAAGAAAATACGATAAAAGGGCATATGCTTGTATCTGTATTTGGAGGAGGAACAAGCAACTCAGAATATGAATTTCTGACAGGAAACTCTGTATCAACATTGCCATTAAATGGTAATGCTTATACACAGTTTATCAAACATAAAGTGCCAAGTCTTGCATCGCAGTTAAAACAGGAAGGATATGATACGATGGCATTCCATCCATATAAAGCGAATGGATGGAATAGAAATACGGTATATCCATTGCTTGGATTTGATAAATTCATTGACGAGACATCTATGAATCCAAACGGAGAAAAATTCCGTGGATGGTATTCTGATTCTGAGGATTATAATAAGATCATTGATGTGTTTAATAAAAAGGAATCAGGGAAACCACTATTCTTCTTTAATGTAACGATCCAGAATCATGGTGGTTATTATGTCAAAGATACCAAATTTAAAGAAGAGATCAAGATTCAGGATGAGAAAGCAACGGATACAGCAAACCGTTATCTGTCACTGATCCATGAGTCAGACCGTGCGTTTGAAAAGATCATCAACTATTTTAAACAACAAAAAGAACCAACGATTGTTGTAATGTTTGGAGATCATCAGCCAAAACTTCCGGATTCTTTCTATGAATTATTATATGGAAAATCTTTAAATAATTTAAGTCTTAAGGAATTACAGAAGAAATACAAGGTGCCATTTATCATATGGGCAAATTATGATATTGATGAAGCTTCTGATATGGAAAATGTCAGTGCAAACTATCTTTCCAGCATGATGCTTGAGCAGACAAACTTAAAATTATCAAGATATAATGAATATTTGTTAAATTTAAGAAAGACAATACCAGCGTTAAATGCGAATGGTTATGTGGATAAAGATGGAAAAGATCATGAATTTTCTGAAAAGAACAAATATACAAAACTGATCAATGAGTATCACTATCTGCAATATAACAGTTTGATGGATACAAAACATGTTAGTAATACATTATTTTCCGTAGGAAATGGTAAGTAATATAAAAAATCAAAAGAAAATATGTAGAAATTAAAAGCTTTAGGCACTCTGTCTTGACAGAGTGCCTAAAACGATATAGAATGAAAGTTGTTGTTGTGTAGTATTTAAGATAAGTGCGACCACACAATAAATACAAGAAAAAGTCAAATAATTGATTTTATTAGGAGGATACACATATGGTAAAAGCAGTCGTTGGAGCCAATTGGGGAGACGAAGGAAAAGGTAAGATTACAGACATGTTAGGTGAAACATCCGATATTATCGTTCGTTTCCAGGGAGGAGCAAATGCTGGTCATACGATCATCAATGATTACGGTAAGTTTGCGTTGCATACATTACCATCTGGGGTATTCTACAACCATACAACAAGTGTGATCGGTAATGGTGTGGCATTAAATATCCCTGTATTATTTAAAGAGATTGAAGGAATTGTAAGCCAGGGGGTTCCTCAGCCTAAGATCTTAGTATCAGATCGTGCGCAGATGGTAATGCCTTATCACATTTTATTCGATCAGTATGAAGAAGAACGTCTTGGAAAGAACTCATTTGGATCAACAAAATCCGGTATCGCACCATTTTATTCAGACAAATACGCAAAGATCGGATTCCAGGTAAGTGAATTATTCGATGAAGAAGAAGTGTTAAGAGAAAAAGTAAAATCAGTATGTGAGAAAAAGAATGTTATGTTAGAGCATTTATATCACAAACCACTTCTTGATCCAGATGAATTATACAATACATTAATGGAATACAAAGAGATGGTAGCACCTTATGTATGTGATACATCATTGTTCTTACACGAAGCGATTAAAGAAGGAAAGAATATCTTATTAGAAGGACAGTTAGGATCACTAAAAGACCCTGACCATGGAATCTATCCAATGGTTACATCATCTTCTACATTAGCAGGATATGGTGCGATCGGAGCAGGAATCCCTCCATATGAGATCAAGAAAGTTGTAACAGTTGTAAAAGCATACTCAAGTGCCGTAGGAGCTGGGGCTTTCGTAAGTGAGATCTTTGGAGATGAAGCAGACAAACTTCGCCGTCGTGGTGGAGATGGTGGAGAATTTGGAGCAACAACAGGACGTCCAAGAAGAATGGGATGGTTTGATGTTGTAGCTACTAAATACGGATGCCGTATGCAGGGAACAACAGATGTTGCCTTTACAGTATTAGATGTACTTGGATATTTAGACGAGATTCCAGTATGCGTAGGATATGAAATTGACGGAGAAGTAACAACAGACTTCCCAACAACAGGAAAACTTGAGAAAGCAAAACCAGTTTTAGAAGTACTTCCAGGATGGAAATCTGATATCCGTGGAATCAAGAACTACGAAGATCTTCCAGAGAACTGCCGTAAGTACATCGAGTTTGTAGAAGAGAAGATTGGATATCCGATCACATTAGTATCCAACGGACCAGAAAGACATGATATCATCAGACGTGGTTTTGAGGACTAAATTTTAAGGACAGCCAATATGAGCAGAGAGAAAGCAGATAAAGAAGAGAAGAAAGGCTTTAAGAGAGAAGCTTTAAGCTGGGTGATCTGTATTGTGGTGACCATTCTTCTCACAGAATTTATCTTGAATTTTGTAATTATCAACGCCAATATTCCAAGTGGTTCGATGGAGAATACGATCATGACGAATGACAAGCTGATTGCTCTTAGAACCTCTTACTGGTTTAAAGATCCGAAAAGGGGAGATATTATTATCTTCAAGTATCCAGAGGATGAAAGGGAATGGTATATTAAACGTGTGATCGCTCTTCCAGGAGAGACTGTGCAGGTTAAAGATGGTAAAGTCTACATTAACGGAAGCAGTAAACCACTTAGTGAACCATATATCAAAGAAGAACCAGTAGAAGATTTTGGACCATATACAGTGCCGAAGAATGGATATTTTGTTATGGGAGATAATCGGAATAATTCAAATGATGCGAGAGAATGGGATATACACTATGTTTCCAGAGACGAGATCTTAGGAAAAGCGTGGTTTCGATATTACCCATCAATCAAACGGATCAAGTAACAGATGAAGAAAGGCAGGAAATACTATCATGGATACAAAGATCATTAATGCACAGAATGCACCAGCAGCTGTTGGACCATACTGCCATGCAGTAGAAGCAGGAGATTTTGTGTTTACATCCGGACAGATAGGTTTAGATCCACAGACACAGGAGTTAAAAGAAGGTGTCGCTGAACAGACAAAACAGGTGTTAGCAAATTTAACAGCAGTATTAAAAGCATCTGATCTTACATTAGACAATGTTATCAAAACAACAGTATTCTTAGCAGATATCAATGATTTCGCAGAGATCAATGGAATTTATGAAGAAGCTTTTGGAGATAACAAACCAGCAAGATCATGTGTACAGGCAGGAGCTCTTCCAAAAGGAGCACTGATCGAGATTGAAGTTATTGCAGTAAAATAATAACAAGAAAATAAAAAGTTCCGGTAATGGATAAACAGATTCATTACCGGAACTTTTTTGGTTTTATATAAAATAAATATTTTATTTTAATAATGCTAATAAACGATCATTATCTTCTTTTTTCTGAATACAGAAACGAATAAATTCACCATCAAGTCCATGAAAACTCGCACAGTCGCGGATCATCAGACCTTCTTTGATACATCGTTCAAACATTTCAAAAGAAGTAGTTCCATCTAAAAGTTTTACAAGAATAAAGTTTGCATAAGCCTTAAAAACCTTAAGATTAGGACGTTTGGATAAAATATTCATACAGCGGGAACGCTCAGAATCAATATAATCTTTTGTCATTTTGATATAATCCTTATCCATAAACATTGCTTCTCCGGCAAGGGCAGCCAGTGTGTTGATCGTCCATGGATTTTTGATGCTGTTCATACGTTCAAGGAAAGAAAGGTTTCCACAGATTCCGTAACCAAGACGAAGTCCTGGAGCACAGAAGAATTTGGAAGTTCCGCGAAGAACCATGAAATTATCAAATTTTGTAGTGAGAGAAACCGCTGAGATCTTTTGGATATCGGGGGCAAATTCTACATAAGTTTCATCAATCATAACAAAGATATTATGTTTTTTACAATGTGCAAGGATTTTTGAAATTTCCTCCGTATTCAGAGCACTAGAGGTTGGATTATTCGGATTACATATTGCAAGAAGATCAACACTGTCATCGAGTTTTGCAAAAAGATCATCAAGATCTAATTGAAAATCAAGATCTTCTCTTAGATAATATTCTTCTACATGACCACCAACAAGATCGATCTCTCGTGTATATTCGGAATATGTAGGAGATAGAAGCAGTGCGTGTTTTGGACGTAATAGTTGCATTGTAAGACTGATCATCTCGGTTGCACCATTTCCAACAATGATATGTTCCATTGGGACATTACAGTATAGTGAAAGGGTAGAACGAAGTTCCTTGTAATCACGGTCAGGATACTCGCTGATACATTCAATATGAGATGCCATGCTTTTCTTCAATAAAGGTGAAATTCCTAGAGGATTGACATTTCCTGCAAAAGGAATGATCGTCTCTTTTTTGATTCCATAATAAGCTTCGACTTTCTCAAGATCACTTCCGTGAAATTCTTGTTTTTTTTCTGACATGGTAATTCCTCTTTTCCTTTAATATTGTGTCGAAATTTGGTATAATGAATACTAATTGAAATTATGTATTATTATACCCACAAAATCTTTTGGTTGGCAAGGAGCAGAATAAGAATATGTCAGAATCATTAGAAAAGTTTACAAGTATTGCGAAGGAAAATCATCAAAGAGCTAAAACGCTCTTTTTTTCTGAAGCATTTAAGGAAGAATTTCTGAAAGATAAACAAAAAGAAAAACAACTATATCATCAGCTGCTGTTGGGAAGAAACAGAGATCAGATCTTAGAAGAATTTTTACTAAGTACAGACCAGAAATCACCAGTATTGCTTGATGTAACAAAAACAATGTATCATGCAACAATTGCAAATTTAGATGAACCGCTGGAAATTACGATAAGGAAGGATGGATGGGGATACATTGCAGGAAGAGTTAAGACAGAAGGAAAGTTTATCACTCTTCACAAAGATACATTTCATGCTGAAGATTTTGAAGATGGACAGATGGCTATTTATGTGGATCTTAAAACAATACCACGAGATGGAGACAGAGACCATTTAATCGTGCAGACTGTCTATCAGACGATCGAGATTGAAGTGATATACAAAGAAGAAAAAAGTGAAAGAAAAAAGGAAGAAGAGTTTAGACAAAAGAAACTTTATGAATTATACATTGATTTTTGCAGTGGAAGGATCCGCTTGGAGCAGTTTGCTGAACGTGCAAGATCTGTACTTGATAAGATGCCAGATCATCCGGTAAGAAATCGGATTTATGATCTTATGAAACTTCATCTGGATATTCTTTGTGGCAAGGAAGATCTAAAAGAGCACATTCCGGAAGATGCAAAGAAGGAATCGCTTGAAATCTGTCAGGGATATGTCTGGTATCTGCAGGCATGTTACGATAAAGAAGATGATACGATAGATGAAGCCAGAGAAGAGATGAAAATTCTCTATGAAAACAGCGATGATATCAATGTTAAAGGATATTTGTTCTGGTTTCTTATGAATTTAAGTGAAGATTTGATGAAAGATTCAGCACTTCGAATGAAACAGATCAAAGAATTATATCAGGAGGGATGTCAAAACCCTCTGCTTCGTTTTGAAGGCTGCTGTATTTTAGGGGAAGATGAACAATTATTAACATGTATAGATTCTTATGAATTATGGGTACTGGAATTCGGTGCACAGGAGAAGATTTTAAATACAAGATTGATTGGAAAGTTATGCTTTCTTGTTTCAAGAAATAAGATATTTTCAGAAGAAATCTTATGGTTATTTATGTGTATATATAAAGAATATCCACAGACAGATGTGCTGCAGGCAATTTGTGCCATGATGATTCAGGGAAACTGTATGGATGAAGACTGCCATCCATACTATGAGGAAGCATTGCAGCGAGGTGTACAGCTGATTGGATTACAGGAAGCATTTTTAAGAACGATTCCCAAAGGAGAGTACCCATTACTGCCAGAAGAGATTCTTATGTATTTTACATACAGCATGAGTCTTGGGGCAGAAGAACAAAGCCGCCTGTTTGCCAATGTAGTACATAACAGACGCAACTATCATAAGATCTTTCCGAATTATGAAGAACTGATTCGTACATTTTTAAGAGAAGAACTGCAAAAAGGACAGATCAACGAAGATCTTATTTTACTGTATCGTTATTATTATGAGGAACTTCTTCAGGATGAGGTGTCCAGACAAAATCTTGGAAATGTTGTGTTTGTACAGAAGCTGATATGTGATAATGAATTTATTCAGAAAGCAGAGATCAGTCAGGAGTGGAAGAAAAATCTGGACGTCTGCTATCTGTCAGAGCCTAACCGCTATGTAGAAATCTTTGACCAGAATGCAGCATTTATTTTCTTTGACAATGAAGGAAATCGTTATATTGGATCCGTTGCTTATCAGTTAAAACCAGTTTTTACAAGAGAACAGATGGAGATGTATTGTGAGAGTGCGGATGGAAATAATCCACATTATGTTATGTATAAAGCAGCAGGATTTGGAATAAGAGAAAAGCTTAAAGAAGAAGATTTCCCAGTTGTGCTATATGCATTAAAAAGCAGAAACTTAGATGTTGATTATGAGCAGGAATTGTTTGAGAAAGTTCTTGAGTATTATAAAGCACATGAATTGCAGAAAGAATTGCAGAATGCATTGTCTTATGTCGAATGGAAGAATTTAAAAGATGAGAACAGAAGACACATGATTGGATATTTTATTGCTGCAGGACTGTATGAGGATGCACTGAAAGGAATTGGACAGTACGGATATCAATTTCTTGACAAAGATCAGTTAAAAGAGGTCTGTTTGTATGCACTTACAACATTGAGCAACAGACGGTCAGATCTTTTGGTAGAAATGTGTATGGAATCTTTTGAGTTAGGCAATGAAAATAACGAAGTGATCAAGTATCTGCAAAAATACTTCCATGGAACAAAAGAAGAGATGTTAGCTGTATTTGATGCAGGACAGAAAGTCAGTATGTATGACAGAGTATTTGTGGAGAGTGTGCTAAGAGCATGTATTGCAGATGGCGTGGATGGAACTGAATTTAAAGTATTTGAAGAATACTTAAACCAGTCAGAAACAGACAAAGGTCTGATCAATGCAATGTTGGTGGAATATGTAAATTATGCATATGATAATAAGCAAGAACTTCCAGAGAAATTTTACGAATTGATCGGAGAGAAGATTGATCATGGGAAGATGGACTGGATGTACCAGCAATTGTATCTTGATTACTACAAAGATAAGAAAGAACAATTATCTGAGCGCAGTTTAAAACGTATTGAAAAGATCAGAGACTATCAGATCATCAGGAGAGATCATATTCTGCCTGTACTATTTGAATATGTTGATGTGATCTCACTGCCAAAATATCTTTGTGCTGAAACATTTGTACAGTTTTATGCAAAGAGCAGTGCCAATGTAGTATTTCATTATATGGACAGTGACAATGGGCATTGGATTGAAGAGCCAATGAATGAGTTACTCCCTGGATATTATGTTTTGTCCCTGGCAGTCTTTTATCATGAGCTGTCAGACTGCTATGTTAGTGTATCAGGAGAGTTAAGAAGATACAGAGAAGATGTGATCATATCAGACCATATGAAATACAGCAAAGGCAGCAGATTTTATGAATTAAATGAACTTTTAATTCATCAGCAGGATGAAGATGTTCAGAAAATGATGGAACGTTATGCAGTAAAAACAATGATGACACAGATGGTAAAACCAATGACAGAGGAATAAAATATGCAGACAGCGATACATTTTGAAGGAGATCAGGCATATATATGTGTATCTGATCATGGAAAAATTAAAGAAGAAGAGCCTGTTTCCTATGGAAGATCGAGAGTAGAATTTGTGATTCAGACTGCCAAGGCACAGGAAGAAGGAAAAATCGCAGTTGTTTTTGATGATGCAACAGGAAAGATCGTAAAGGATGCAGAAGAACAATGCATTAGATCTGGATTGCGGCAAGGACAGGTAAACTTCTTTACAAAAGAAGAAGCAGCACTTGGGGTTGTGTTATTTCGAGGAGACAATCTGGCAAAAGGAAACACAGGAATTTTTGACTACACAAGAAAACATTTTGTATATTATGAAGTAAAGAAACAAAAAGATTCAGTGATCGTGGAAGCAAAAGACTACACAGAACGGATCAAACATGCTGTTACAGACCAGGAAAAAGATGCAGCATTTTTAACGATCATCAAACAGGCATTGGCCAGAGGAATTACAACGACGATCTATTTATGTGGAGAAGGATTTGATGGAAACTGGTTTAGTCAGTCAACCAATGCTCTTTGTATCGGAAGACGAGTGTTTATGGGAAAACATCTCTTTGCATCTGGAGCGGCGTATTTGTGTGCAAACAGACAGGGAGAACAAAAAGTTCCGGCAACCGTAAATCATACAACGATCAGTCAGATTGGTCTGGTTGTTCATCATCATGGCAGGGATATGTTCTGCCCACTGATCATGGAGGGAAAACCATGGGAAGAGAGCAGAGGTGAGATGGAAATCTTTGTATCTGGAATCAATGGCTTAAGCTTTGAAGTAAGAAATCGTTCTGGAATGAAAAAAGCATCTATCCGTATGCCGCTTGATGGAATGAAAAAGGATGCAGATATCGTGTATAAATTAAAGATACAGGGAGAATACATAAAAGCAGATCAGTGCAAAATCAAGATCACAGATCTTGGATTTGGAAAGATAAGACCGGCAAGTTATCAGACATGGCAGCAGATCATTTATCTGGAAAGAGGTGATTATAATGAGTAAGATTGTTTTGTGTGAGACAAAACCTGCAAAAACAGCGTATACGATCCATAAGATCAATCGAAGTTTTCAAAGTTATGAAGAACTTTGCTGGCTGTTGGAACATTATCTGATCTTCTTTTTAAGTGAGGGGATTGATCGTTCATTAAAAAATTATTTAAAAGAATATCTGAATCTGGAGATTAAGAGTGAAGATGCAGTCCAGCAGGTAAAAGAAATCATAAATTTTCAGAATTATTTTACAGCAGATGAAAAGATTCAGTTTCAGCAGAAGATAAGGACAACTTACTTATATTCCGCTGCAAAGAAACAAAAGCTTCTGGCAGATATGTACCTGAAACATCATTTATATCTGATGGCACTAACATCTTATCAGAAATTAGAGATGGTCTCAGGAAAATTAAATCCAAATGAACAGATGCATGTATGGTATCACATGGGATTATGCCAGAGTAGAATGTTTTGTTTTGATGAGGCAAAAGAATCTTTTCGCAAAGCATTGATGTTAAAACCAGAAAAACAGATTCAGGAAGCGTATTTTATGATATCTTATCTAAGCGGGGATGAAAAAAGCTTTATCGAAGATGGAAAAGCAGTTTCTTTTGACGAGGAACACTGCAAAACCATATATGAAAACCTCAAAGAATGTGAAAAAGAGATTTTTGAGAAAGAACAGTTTGATAAACTGGCGAAAATAGATTATCATAGAAAGAAGGCAGATAAAAGCATGACCCGCCGGTTAGTAAAAACAACGTTAGGGAAGTGGAAAGATGAATACAAAGCAGAGATTATCTAATGACCTGTTAAATGATGGCGAAATCATCATAGAAAAACGTTTTGTAAAATTGTATGAATCAGAGATTGATAAGATTGATGAACAGATCAGTGATCTTAAGAGACTTGATCAGAAAGATTTTGATGCAAAAGGAGAAGTGGAAGAGAAAGCAAGAGCCTATTACCGGGCATTTGCAAGAGAATTTTATGATGTCTGTGAGGGACGAGTCAGTGATGATGAGTTCTTTGATCTTTGGGAACGCGAAGAAGAATTAAAAACAGGGATCAATTCCATTAATTCGCTGGAAGGAGAACAAAAACAGCTGGAGAAAGAACTTGCACGTGCCAATGAAGAAGAGATTTCCATGGATGGCAGGATTGCGGCAGTTTATGAAAAGAAGAAGAATAAGAAAGCAATATTGATTTCTTTTTGCCTGATGGCTGTTGCGGCAGTTTGTGTGACAGGATTTTATCTGTATCATTTCACAGTGCCAGTCAAGCAGTATGCATGGCAGTTTGCGTGTGCGGGTGTGATCGTGGTATTATTCCTACTAATCTTATTTCAATCACACAAGAAAGTTTCTGACCAGTTAAAGCTGTTAGAGATGATGGTTACTCACAAAGGTCATACAGGAAAACGGCTGGAAGATGATAAAAGAGAGATTGGAAATGATCTTAAATTCTACTATGAGAAATTTGAGAACGTATTTTCATATATTTCCCCAGAACAGTGGAAATTATTTGATTTTTGTGGTAAAGTGTCAGCCAGATTAAGATTTAGCGATGCAATCATTGAAGCGTCCGCTGATCTGGAACAATTATTAGACAAGAACCAATGGAAGACATCTGGATTCTGGATGTATCATCCAAAGGTTTTATATAATCTGATCAAACGAAGGGATTATCTGAATGCATTGAATCAGAGAAAAGATATATGTAGCAAGGAATTGATTCGTCATGAGCAGATTTTAGAAGGAATCGGTGAACAAGCAGATTCCGAAACTATAGAAGGAGTTTAGAGATGAAGAAAGAACTAGAAAAAACCTATGATCCAGGTGCGATTGAAGAACGCCTGTATCAGAAATGGCTGGATAACAAGTATTTCCATGCAGAAGTAGATGAGACAAAACAACCATATACGATCGTGATTCCACCTCCAAATATCACAGGAAAGCTTCATATGGGACATGCGTTAGATGAGACACTTCAGGACATTCTGATCCGATTTAAGAAGATGCAGGGATATAATGCATTATGGATACCAGGAACAGACCATGCAAGTATTGCGACAGAAGTAAAGATCATCAATGCACTGAAAGAAGAAGGAATCGAGAAAGAAGATCTTGGAAGAGAGAAGTTCTTAGAACGTGCCTGGGATTGGAAAGAAGAATATGGTGGAACGATCATCGAACAGATGAAGAAACTTGGATCTTCCTGTGACTGGGATCGTGAGAGATTCACGATGGATGAAGGATGTTCTGAAGCAGTCAAAGAAGTTTTCATTAAATTATATGAAAAAGGTTATATTTACCGTGGATCAAGAATCATCAACTGGTGTCCGGTCTGCCAGACATCTATCTCTGATGCGGAAGTAGAATACGAAGATCAGGCAGGGCATTTCTGGCATATTAAATACCCAGTTGTTGGAAGCGAAGGTGAATATGTAGAAATCGCAACAACACGTCCAGAGACATTATTAGGAGACTCTGCAGTTGCAGTTCATCCAGATGATGAAAGATATACACATTTAGTTGGTAAGATGTTAGAATTGCCATTATGCAACCGTCAGATTCCAGTTGTAGCAGATGAATATGTAGACCGTGAGTTTGGAACAGGTGCCGTTAAGATCACACCAGCACATGATCCAAATGATTTTGAAGTTGGAAAACGCCACGATCTGCCAGAGATCAATATCTTAAATGACGATGCAACGATCAACAAGAATGGTGGTAAATACGAAGGTATGGATCGCTATGAAGCAAGGAAGGCCATTGTTGCTGACTTGGAAGAACAGGGATATTTAGTTAAGATCAAAGAACATGAACATAACGTAGGAACACATGACCGCTGCGGAACAACAGTTGAGCCTATGATCAAGCCACAGTGGTTTGTGAAGATGGAAGAACTCGCAAAACCAGCGATCGAAGCTGTGAAGAACGGAGATCTGAAATTCGTACCAGAACGTTATACAAAGACATATCTTCATTGGTTAGAGAACATCCGTGACTGGTGTATTTCCAGACAGTTATGGTGGGGACACAGAATTCCAGCATATTACTGTGATGAATGTGGAGAAGTTGTCGTAGCAAGAGAAACACCGGAAGTATGTCCTAAGTGTGGATGCAAGCATTTCACACAGGATGAAGATACATTGGATACATGGTTCAGTTCTGCATTGTGGCCTTTCTCAACACTCGGATGGCCAGAGAAGACAAAAGAATTAGATTATTTCTATCCTACAAATACACTGGTAACAGGATATGATATCATCTTCTTCTGGGTAGTCAGAATGGTATTCTCAGGATACGAACAGACAGGAAAGAGTCCATTTGACACAGTACTGATCCATGGATTAGTTCGTGATGAACAGGGACGTAAGATGAGTAAATCCCTTGGAAATGGTATCAATCCATTGGATGTCATTGCACAGTATGGTGCAGATGCCTTAAGATTTACACTGATCACAGGAAATGCCCCTGGAAATGATATGCGTTACACAGAAAAACGTGTCATTGCAAGTCGTAACTTTGCAAACAAGATCTGGAATGCATCTCGTTTCATTATGATGAACTTAGAGCAGGCTGATTTCTCTGATGTTACATTAGAAGATCTTACAAGTGCAGACAAATGGATCTTATCTAAGTTAAATACACTTGCCAAAGATGTTACAGACAACATGGAGAAATACGAACTTGGTATCGCAGTTCAGAAACTAAACGACTTCTTATGGGAAGAATTCTGTGACTGGTATATTGAGATGGTAAAACCTCGTCTGTACAATGATGAAGACCAGACAAAGGCAGCAGCACTTTGGACATTAAATACAGTTTTAACAGAAGCATTAAAACTGTTACATCCATATATGCCATTTATCACAGAAGAGATTTATTGTAATTTAACAGATGAAGAATCTATTATGTTAGCAAAATGGCCAGAGTTCAAAGAAGAATGGAACTTCAAGGCTGATGAGAAGGCTGTAGAGACGATCAAAGAAGCAGTCAGAGGAATCCGTAATGTTCGTGCAGAGATGAACGTATCACCAAAGAAGAAAGCACAGGTTTACGTGGTATCTGAAGATGCGGAGATCAGAGATATTTTTGAACAAGGGAAAGTTTTCTTTGCTACACTTGGATATGCAAGTGAAGTTATCATTCAGGATAACAAAGACGGAATCGGAGACGATGCAGTATCAAGTGTGATCGCAGGAGCTGTGATCTACATGCCATTTGCAGAATTAGTTGACATTGCAAAAGAGAAAGAACGTCTTGCAAAAGAAGAAAAACGTTTAAATGGCGAGATCAAACGTTGCGAAGGAATGCTTGGAAATGAAAGATTCGTAAGCAAAGCGCCTGAAGCGAAAGTTCAGGAAGAAAAAGACAAACTTGCCAAATATCAGCAGATGTTAGAACAGGTCAAAGAACAGATCGCAAGAATTTCATAAAGATCAGAAGTGGATGATAAAACGAGGTTTTGAAAAATGAAATTTACATTAGATTTACACACACATACAGTAGCCAGTGGACATGCGTATTCAACAGTACAGGAGATGGCAAAAGCAGCGGCAGATAAAGGATTGAAACTTTTAGGAATCACAGAACATGCACAAGGAATTCCTGGAACATGCGATGAGATTTATTTCCATAATATGCGTATTATTCCAAGGAAGATGTACGGGATTGATCTGATGTTTGGCTCTGAGATCAACATTATCGATCATGATGGAACTTTAAGTATGGAAGAAGAAATTATTGAGAAGACATTGGATATCCGAATTGCAGGAATCCATCTTCCATGTTATGAAGTTGGAACCGTCACGCAAAATACGAATGCCTATGTAAAAGCGATTGAGAATCCAATGATCGATATTATCAGTCATCCAGATGACAGTAGAATACCGATTGATTATGAAACGATCGTAGATGCGGCAAAAGAAAATCATACACTGTTAGAGATAAATAACAGTTCCTTGGATTCTTTGTCATCAAGAGTTGGAGCATGGCAGAATCTGCAGATCATGATTCAGATGTGTAAAGAGAAGAAGGTGCCAGTAGTCGCAGGGACAGATGCACATTTTTCAAGTGCGGTTGGCGTGTTTGATCATGTGGAAGTCTTATTACAAGAGATGAATTTCCCAGAAGAACTAGTAGTGAATCGCTCTGTAGATGTGTTAAAACAAGAAATTTTACAACATCGTGAAATCCGAAAGATCGGGAGAGATTAAAAATAGAAACATCCATCGAGAATTAAAGTTCAGATGGATGTTTTTTTACTTTATTTTTCAGATAAAATGTAATAAATAATGTCAGCACAATAATTGGCAACATCAGTTTTTGCAGATAAGAAGCTATCTCCTGGAGTAAATTTTGAATAACAATTGTTTTTATCGGCACGAATGATACTCGTAGTATCCACAAATGACTTCATACTTTTATGGATCACAAGATCTTCCATAGGGAGGTAATAATAATTTTTATAATCTTTGAGGTAATGTTTTAGATGACCATTTTCCAAAGGACATGTAAGTATAGCATTTGAATGATCAAGAGTCAGAGATATTCCAGACTTTTCGTAATTGCAGCTGACAGGAATCTGTATATCAAGATTCAGATGAGCAACAAAATGATCATTTTCAATAAAATAGGATGATAAAGTAAATTCTTTATCAAGCAATGCGGGATAAGACATCAACGAATAAATTTTATGTAGACCGATAAGATCTTCGAGGTTATGTAAAAGTAGCGATTCTTTATTCTTGATCTCTCCATTCTCAAGATAATCCTGATAAGTTTTGATAAGTTTTTTTCCAGAAAGTTTGTCGGTTCGTTGAATTCCTAAATATTCTTCCAGATTCTTCTGCCGGAAATTCTTTAATCCCCACAGATTTTTATAAGGTTTTAAAATTTGATAAAGATCAAGATGTTCATACTGATCAAATGATGCATTGATCTTAAACTCCTTGATCTTCGATGTCAAAAAAGGAAGATCAAAGGTTTTGCCATTAAATGTAATCAGTGTATTATAAGGTTGGATAAATGCAAGAAAATCAGTTAAGATCTGTTCCTGAGATAGTCCGTCTTCATTAAACCATTGTGTTACATTTCCATCCATATCACAGCATCCGATCACAGTAATCGCTGAGATATCAGCACTCAATCCAGTTGTTTCTATATCAAAAAATAAAGATTGTTGTATGTTATGTTCCATAAAAATCCTTTCTGTGAACAAGAATCATATCCACAGATTTATTATATCGGCTTTTGATCGGATTTGCAATGAATGGAAAACCAGAGTATGACACTCCATCATATGATCATTTAAGATAAGAACATACGTACGGATTATTTGTGAATTCTGATCCAATAGACTGGACTGTTAAGACATGATAAGGTATAATACGAAACGAATGGAAAAAGACAGAATAAGGAGAAACCAAATTGATTTCATATATAAAAGGAATACTAGAAGATATGTCACCAGGGATGGTGGTTGTGGATAATCATGGGATTGGGTACCAGATGATGGTTCCGATGAGAGGAGAATCTTTTCCTAAGATCGGACAAGAAATCAAGATCTATACCCATATGCATGTAAGAGAAGATGATGTCAGTTTATTTGGCTTTTTATCAAAAGAAGAAAAAGAAGCATTTGAACTTCTGATCGGAGTCAATGGGATCGGACCGAAGGTAGGATTATCTGTATTATCAACGCTGTCCGTTTATGAACTTAAGATGGCAGTGATCAGTGAAGACGTCAAGACAATTTCTAAGACCCCGGGACTTGGACCTAAGGGAGCGAAGAAATTGATCTTAGAATTAAAAGATAAGTTAAGCTTTGAAGAATTAGAAGAAGATGGTGTGGGAGCAGAGATCTTTGATACATCTGCAGACAGCAGTGATTCTGTGATGATCACGATTGAAGGATTAGTAAGTCTTGGATATTCAAAAAGTGAAGCAGCGATCGCAGTTAACAAGGTAGAAGATGCGAAAGATCTCACCCCAGAAGAACTTCTTAAAAAAGCATTGAAGAATATTATGATATAGATAGAGGGTAATTATGCAAAACAGAATGATTTCCACAGAACTTGTGGAAGAAGATATCAAAATTGAAAATCATCTGCGCCCACAAATGTTAAGTGATTACATTGGACAGGAAAAAGTCAAAGAGAATTTAAAAATTTTTATTGAGGCAGCCAAAAGTCGAGGAGAATCTTTAGATCATGTACTGTTTTACGGTCCCCCAGGATTAGGAAAGACAACACTTGCAGGGATCGTAGCAAATGAAATGGGTGTACATTTGAAAGTAACAAGTGGACCAGCGATCGAGAAACCAGGAGAAATCGCGGCAATTCTTAATAATCTGCAGGAAGGAGATGTCTTATTTATTGATGAGATTCACCGTTTAAATCGACAGGTAGAAGAAGTTCTGTATCCAGCAATGGAAGACTATGCCATTGATATATTAGTAGGAAAAGGACAGGCTGCGAGATCGATCCGGCTGGAACTGCCAAGATTTACATTAGTCGGGGCAACGACAAGAGCTGGAATGTTAACAGCACCGTTAAGAGATCGATTTGGAGTTGTAAACCGCTTGAATTTCTATAACAGTGAAGAGTTACAGACGATCATTGAACGGTCTGCAGAAGTCTTAGAGATTGGGATCGATCCAGAGGGTGCATTAGAGATTGCAAGAAGATCCAGAGGGACACCAAGACTTGCCAATCGTTTATTGAAACGTGTGCGAGATTTTGCACAGGTAAAATACGATGGACAGATTACATTAGAGATTGCAAGAGATGCACTGAATCATTTAGAAGTTGATACGATCGGGCTGGATCAGACAGATAGAAATTTATTAAAGACGATGATGGAGACATTTGAAGGAAGACCAGTCGGACTTGATACATTAGCAGCAGCGATCGGAGAAGATTCAGGAACGATCGAAGATGTGTATGAGCCATATCTGATCCAGAACGGATTGATTCAGAGAACACCAAGAGGAAGAGTTGTAACAAGAAGTGCATATGAGCATTTTCATTTACCAATACCAGAGGATAGATAACAGATGAGAACAAAGAACAGACCAATTGAAGTATTAGCTCCAGCTGGTTCCATGGAATGCCTAAAAGCAGCAATTCTAAATGGAGCGGATGCCGTCTATTTAGGTGGAGAGATGTTTGGAGCCAGAGCTTATGCCGGGAATTTTAATAAGGAAGAACTATTAGAAGCAATCGATTACGTACATTTGTATGGTAAAAAATTATTTCTTACAGTCAATACTTTGATGAAAGAAGAAGAACTTCCATTACTGCCGGGATTTTTAAGACCTTTTTATGAGCAAGGACTGGATGCGGTGATTGTACAGGATTTGGGAGCTGTATCCGTGATCCGAAAATACTTTCCGAAACTTGAGATTCATGCGAGCACCCAGATGACGATCACAGGGGTTCATGGAGCAAGGATCGCAAAGAAAATGGGTGCAAAACGAGTTGTTCCAGCAAGGGAATTATCTTTGAAAGAGATTCAGGAGATTAAGGATGATACAGGACTTGACATGGAATGTTTTGTTCACGGAGCATTATGCTACTGCTATTCAGGACAGTGTTTTATGAGTAGTATGTTAGGTGGAAGAAGTGGAAATCGTGGGCGATGTGCAGGAACATGCCGTCTGCCATTTTATCTTGACGGGACAAAGAATACAAAGAATGCGTATCCATTAAGTTTGAAAGATTTATGTACCATTGAACATTTACCAGAGATTTTAGATCATGGAGTGGATTCCTTAAAGATTGAAGGACGCATGAAAGGTCCAAGATATGTCGGGGAAGTCACAAGAATCTACCGCAAATACGTAGATCTTTATCTTTCAGAAAAACCATATAAAGTAGAATCCGAGGATCTGAAGATCTTGATGGAAGTATTTAACCGTGGGGGATTTACTGGCGGATATTATAAAGAATATCATGGAAAAGATATGATGAGTATGAAACGGCCAGATCATCAGGGGTTATATGTTGGGAAGATCAGCAAACTTATGAAAGGTAAGATTTCTTTTACGGCCCAAGAAGATATCCACAAAGGAGATGCTTTGCAGATCCGTATCAATTCAGAAGAAAAAGTAGAACTTACCAGTCCCTCTGAATTTAAAGCAGGCAGCAAGGTTGTTTTAAATGGACAGAAAATGAAGAAACTTCATGAAGGCATGGAAATTAAAAGAACCTTGAATCATCCAATGATCGAACGGATTGATGAAGGATTAAAGCAGAAAAAGAAAGAAAATCTTAAGGGAAAAATCATAATTCAGAAAGATCAGTGTGCTAAACTCATTCTCAAAGACGGAGAAGATCACGTAGAAGTAATTGGTCCAGTGATCGAAGAAGCGAAGAAAAATGGTGCCATGCCAGCAGATATTGAGAAGCTTCTTAAGAAAACAGGACAGACCCACTATACATTTGAAGAATTAGAAGTTGATCTTGGAGAGAACTTGTTCGTACCAGGTTCTGTGCTCAAGAAACTAAGAAAAGAAGCATTTGCACAGATGGATCAGACAAAGATTTTAAAATACAGAAGAACTTACGAAGATCCAGTCAAAGAAAATGATGTAGCAAGCAGTCAGGAACAGGAAGACAGCAAGATACAGATTGCAGTTTCTATGGAGAACCTTGAGTATCTGGATATTGTAACAGAAGACAGGGAAGTAATGAAGATCTATCTTTCATGGATGGAACTCAAACAGCAGGAGGATCCACAATCTATCCTGAATAAAATAAAGACTGCAGGAAAACAGTGTTATCTGATGCTTCCACAGATTGCAAGAAAACGTCAGATGGAAGAATTAAAGGCAAAGAAAGATCTTATATTTACAAATGAAATTGATGGGCTGCTCGTACGCAATTTAGAAGAATTTTCATGGTTGATCGAAGAGGGATATCAAAAGGAAATGATCGCGGATTACATGTTTTATGGATATAACAAAGAGGCTGTCAAAGAATATCAAAGATTATCAGGTATTCAAATTCGAATGACGTATCCATCGGAATTAAACAAAAAAGAGATGGAACAGTTAGAACTTCTGAATGCGGACCTGTTCCTCTATGGTTATCAGCCATTGATGGTGTCTGCACAATGCGTGAAGAATAATCTTCGAGGATGTGATAAGACTCCATCTTGGCTGACATTAAAGGATCGTTACAATGCAAACTTCTTCGTTCACACAAGTTGTTGTGACTGCATCAATGAGATTTATAATGGAAAACCATTGTGGGTTGGAAATGAAGCAGGAATTCTTAATGATCTTCATCCATCCGTGATCCGTTTTCATATTACAAGAGAAAATGAGGTGCAGGTCAAGGAGATTTTAAATGCAGCGAAATCTATACAGAAAGGGGAAAGAGCTTCTCTTGCCACAGAATATACGACAGGGCATTTAAAGAGGGAAGTTTTATAAAACCATATGATAGACATTATTATTACGATAGCAAAATATCTGATCATCATTATGTGTCTGATCTATACACTGTCATGTTATACAGTATTTCGTCCAAAGAATAGAGATAGAAAGGAAGACCTGTTAGACAATCAGGTCATCTATATGTTTGTATTTTTGTTCTTATGTTACACGGTACTGTTTTTGCAGAAATTTGAATTAAAGATCTTGATCTTTTTTGCGGCACAAGTGATCTTTTTCGAGATTTTGATGATCGTATTTCCGAGAATCTATAAAAGATGTTCAAGACCGCTGATCAATAACACCTGTTTTTTGTTAGGAGTTGGGTTTGTGATCTTAACAAGATTATCATTTGATCTGGCAATGAAACAGTTTGCGATCGCGGCAGGAAGTGTGATCGTGACAAGTTTTATTCCATTGATGATGCATAAGATCACGATCTGGAATAAATTTGGATGGCTTTATGCAGTGGTAGGATTTTTACTGTTGTCTACAGTATTCGTGTTTGGCATCAACAAGTATGGGGCGTATAACTGGGTCAGCATTGCGGGACTTAAATTTCAGCCTTCTGAATTTGTAAAGATCATCTTTGTGTTCTTTGTTGCAGCACTGCTTTCTAAGGCAAAGGAATTTAAAGATCTGGTAAAGATCACAGTGATCGCAGCACTTTATGTATTAGTGCTTGTTGTTGAGAAGGACTTAGGTGGAGCGTTACTTTATTTTGTGATCTATCTGATGATGCTTTATGTTGCAACTGCAAAAGCAAGTTACTTATTTGGCGGTTTGGCAGCAGGATCTGTGGCTGCTATTATCGCAGATAAGATCTTTACTCATGTACAGATCCGTGTAGCGGTATGGAAAGATCCGTTTTCCATGATCGAAGGAAGAGGACTTCAGGTCTGTCAATCCTTATTTGCTATTGGAACTGGAAGCTGGTTTGGAATGGGGCTTGGAAACGGACGGCCGTTTGATATTCCGGTCAGGGAATCAGACTTTATCTTTTCTGTGATCTGTGAAGAATTTGGTGTGATCTTTGGAATCTGCCTGATTTTCGTTTTAATGAGCAGTTTTATCCTCTTTATGGATATTTCCACAAGAAGCAGAAAATTGTTTAACAAATTGTTATGCCTTGGATTCGGAGTTTGTTTCTTATTCCAGGTATTCTTAAGTATCGGTGGTGTGACAAAATTCATTCCATCCACTGGAGTTACGATTCCACTCGTAAGTTATGGAGGAACCTCTGTGATCAGTACTTTGATCATTTTTAATATCATACAAGGATTACATATGTTAGCAGATAGCGAGGAAGAAGAATATGAGCATATTAAGGCACAAGAATCAGAAAAACAATATACAAGACAAAACAACCGAAAGAATCAATAAGATAAAGAAGAAAAAGAAAAAAAGAGCAAATCGCCAGATTCTGCAGATTACTTATATATTTGTTGTATCATTTTTGGCATTGATCGCTTATATTGCACATTTTGTTGCGGTAGATAGTAAAAATGTGATCACGAATGCACATAACCGGAGATTACAGTCTATGGCAGAGAAAGTAGTACGAGGAAAGATCATCAGTAGTGATGGAAAAGTGCTGGCACAGACACTTACTGAAAATGGATCAGAGATCAGAGATTATCCTTATGGCAGAATGTTTGCACATGTTGTAGGATATAACGATAAAGGAAAGTCAGGACTGGAATCTGTATGTAACTTTGATCTATTAAAATCGGATGCGAACTTGATGACACAGATCACAAGTAGCTTAAAAGGTGAGAAAAGTATAGGGGATAATGTATACACAACATTAAATACCAAAGTTCAGAAAGCAGCATATTATGCCTTGCAGGGACAAAAGGGAGCGGTTGTTGCGATGGATCCAGAGACAGGAAAGATCTACGCAATGGTATCCAAACCAGATTACAGACCAGCTTACGTCAAAGAAAACTGGACAGAATTAAATACAAGCAAGAATTCTTTGTTGTTAAACCGTGCAACGCAAGGATTATATCCGCCAGGATCAACATTTAAAGTTGTGACGGCATTAGAATATATGAGAGAACATAAAAACACATATAAGAATTTCAAATACCATTGTACTGGATATACAACGGTTGGAACTTTAAAGATTCATTGTTATGGAGGAGAAGCACATGGAACGGTGAATCTTGAACAGGCAATCGAGAAATCCTGTAACTGTGCGTTTGTGCATATGTCAGAAGAGATCAACAAAGGAAAACTCGCAAGTCTTGCAGGAAATCTGATGTATAATTCGAAAGTTCCGATCAATCTTCTTGCAAACAGCAGTCGTTTTGTTCTTGATAAGAAATCAGGAACTAATGAGATGGCACACACTTCGATCGGACAAGGTCAGACTTTGATCACACCACTTGAAAATGCGATGGTCATGTCTGCGATCGCCAATGATGGAGTTGTGATGCAGCCATATCTGGTAGAGAATGTCAAAAATATTGACGGTGGAGTGATCAAGGAAACAAAAGCATCAAAACTATCAGAACCTTTAGAGGCATCGGAATGTGAGACATTAAAGAAAATGTTGAGAAAAGTTGTCACAAAGGGAACTGGAACAAGAGCTTATTCTTCACACTATAATGTATATGGAAAGACAGGATCAGCAGAATATAACAGCGCGAAAGATTCCCACGCATGGTTTATCGGATGTGCCGAAAGAGGCGGGAAAAAGATCGTAGTCAGTGTTCTTGTAGAGGGTGGAGATTCTGGAGGACGAGTTGCGGCGCCAATCGCAGATAAAGTATTTCATGCATTTTTAGATTGATGTTTTCAAAAGAGTAAAACAGATAGCAGTTGAAATCAGTTCACAATCCATGTATAATATTTGTCAGAGAAAGACACACATACTTAGGCGAATAAGATCGTTTAAGAGACAGGAGGTTGTAACTGGTGACAAAAGCAACGAGCTGTGGTGGTGTCGTAATATTTAGAGGAAAGATTTTGCTGTTATACAAAAGTTATAAGAACCGATATGATGGCTGGGTACTTCCGAAAGGTACTGTTGAGCAAGGAGAGACTCACGAGCAGACAGCACTTCGTGAGGTAAAGGAAGAGACAGACGCGGACGCATCAATTATCAAGTATGTAGGGAAAAGTGAATATTCTTTCTATTCATTTCATGAACAGATCATAAAGAGTGTACACTGGTACTTGATGGAATCCGAGAACTATCACTCAAAACCTCAGAAGGAAGAGTTTTTTGTAGACTCAGGGTATTACAAATTTCACGAGGCTTACCACTTATTGAAATTTCCTAATGAGAAAGAGATCTTAAAACAAGCATATGATGAATATAAAAAGTTGAGATCTGCGAATCGTTGGGGTAAGAAAACAAGATAAATGAAGGAAAATCAGAGATATGATCAGAAGATATTTCTGGTTTTCTTTTTTTAAAAAACATATACAGCAAAGAAATTATGTATAAATCTAAGTATCTGCCACTAAACTATAACAAACAGGTTTGAGGTGGATGCATGCAGAAATGGAAAGTGATACTGCTCGTTGCAGCAATACTCGTTCAAAGCTTTCATTGTCCAGTCATGGCAAGAGAGGCAAGATTTTTAGAAACAGCAGCACCAGTACTTGATCTTTCAGCAAAATCAGCAGTAGTTATGGAACAGGAAAGCAAGGAAATCTTATTTGCGAAAGATAAGGATAAAGAACTTGCACCAGCTAGTGTAACGAAAATAATGTCCTTGCTGCTTATTTTTGAAGACTTAAAGCAAGGTAAGATCAAACTTACAGATACGGTTACAGTCAGTGAATATGCAGCATCTATGGGCGGCTCTCAGGTGTTTTTAGAAACAGGAGAGAAGCAGCAGGTACAAACATTGATCAAATGTGTTGTGATCTCAAGTGCGAATGATGCAGTTGTTGCATTGGCAGAGCATGTCTGCGGAAGTGAGGAAGCGTTCGTATCAAGGATGAACAAAAAAGCCAGAGAGCTTGGGATGAAACATACGACATTTCAAAATGCCTGCGGGCTTGATGCAAAAGGACATGTGACAAGTGCATATGATATTGCGTTGATGACGAGAGAACTTGCACAAAGATATCCAGAAGTTTTTAAATATACAAAGATCTGGATGGATACGATCATACATAAAACGAAAAAAGGTGAGAAAGAATTTGGTTTAAGTAACACAAACAAACTGATCCGCCACTACAATGGATGTACAGGAATGAAGACTGGAAGTACAGGGAAAGCAGGATTTTGTCTAAGTGCAACTGCAACAAGAAATAAGATTCATATGATTGCGGTAGTGATGGGGTGTGAAAGCTCTAAAGCAAGGATCAAAGATGCAAGAACTCTTTTGGACTATGGATTTTCAAACTGCCAGCGGATACACAGCGAAACTACAAGAAAAGAAATCGGAAGGATTCCAGTACAAAAGGGTCAGAGATCAGAAGTATCTTGCCAGGAAAAGGTGACTGCTGATCTGATTGATATTAAAACACAGAAGGGAAAGATCGTGAAAAAGATCAAGATAGATTCTGTGAAAGCACCAGTGAAGAAAGGACAGAAGATTGGTGAGATTCAATATAGCAAAGGTAATATTATGATCCATAAAGAAAAGATCCTGGCACAAGAAACAATAAATAAGGCAGATTTTTTGACACAGATTAAAAAAATTTCCACTCAATATTTCTTGATTTTAAGCCATTTTTTGTAATAAGTCCACAAAATTTCTTCACGATGGAAAATGAAAGAATTAAATTTTCCCTTGACGCTCTATATAATGAACTCATGAAGCAAAGAAACACAGATTCAAAGGAGGATTATAATGAGCGAATCTTGGTTAAATCTTGAAGGAAAAACAGTCATCGTAACTGGTGGAGCATCTGGAATCGGAAAAGCAGTTGCACAGGGATTCTTAAATGCAGGATCTAACGTAGTCATTTCTGATATGGCATCTGAAGCACCAGAGATGGACGAAGCAGCAGGAAAATTACTGTATGTGAAAACAGATGTTACAAAAGTAGCAGATGTTGAAGCAATGGTAGAAAAAGCCAAAGAAACATTCGGAACGATCGACGTATTAGTAAACAATGCCGGAATCAACATCCCTCGTTTGTTAGTAGATCCAAAAGATCCAAAAGGACAGTATGAATTAGATGAAGCAGTATGGGATAAAGTTTGTAACGTAAACTTAAAAGGTGTATTCTTCTGTGCGCAGGCCGTTGGACGTGTGCTTGTTGAAAAAGGTGAAGGAGTTATCATTAACATGTCTTCTGAAAGTGGTCTGGAAGGATCTGAAGGACAGAGCGTTTACGCAGCAACAAAGAACGCTGTAAACTCTTTAACAAGATCTTGGGCAAAAGAACTTGGAAAACAGGGAGTCAGAGTTGTCGGAGTAGCACCTGGAATCATGGAAGCTACAGGACTTCGTACAATTGCTTATGAATCAGCATTAGCATATACAAGAGGAATCACAGTAGATGACTTAAGAGCTGGATATTCTAAAACATCTACAATTCCACTAGGAAGATCTGGTAAATTATCAGAAGTTGCAGATCTGTGTGTATATCTTGCAAGTCAGAGAGCTTCTTATGTTCATGGAGTTACAGTGAACGTAGCAGGAGGAAAAACAAGAGGTTAAAAACAATTAACCTGTATCAATAGAAAAGAGGATCAATATGAAACAGCTTTTTAACAATGAAAACAGAATCGCAGTTATTTTAAAGAATATCGAAATGCAATCTGTTTGCAGTGTAGAAAGCCTCGCGGCAAAGCTTAATGTGTCGCAAAAAACGATCCGCAATGACATTAAGGAATTGAATTGCCTGCTTGGAGGATACGCATGTATCAGTAATAACAAGGGAACATGTAAACTGATCGTATTTGCACCGAAAGGTTTTACAGAAATCCGCAATAAGATATATAAGCAGGAAGACCTTTTTAATTCTAGTCATACAAGAATGGCATATATGTTCTGGCAGCTGATGCATGCCGAGGAACCATACCTTACCGATGATCTTTCTGAGGAGATGAAGGTTGCCAGAACAACAACGATCAGTGATCTGAACCGATTAAGAAAGGCGATTGAGAAATACGACCTGAAGATCAAAGGGAAAGCGAATACAGGACTGGCTCTTTGTGGCGATGAGTTTAAGATTCGCCTGTTTATCTTAGAGAATATTTATGAACAACTGTATTTGAACTTCCCGCTTGGACAGACAATTCGTGAAAAACTATATGATTTTCAGGAAAGATTATCAATGGATGCACTGGGATTCGGTTTCTTTTACAGATTCTTCGTTGTGATGATCCAGAGAATAGAAAGTGGACATACGATCAAAAAGCTGGAGCTGAAATATGAAGAATTATACGAAAGTTCAGCATATATGATCGTGGATGAGTTCCTTAATGAAATTGAACAGGTCAAAGGATATAAGATATCCAAAGAAGAGCGATTGTTTTTAAGTATATCTGTAGCAGGAATGAGAACACCGACAAATACAGCAGAGATCGAGCAAAAGATCAGTATTTCGGAAGGTGTTGCAGATCTTATCATTGAAATTTTAGATCGGATCAAAGCAGAACTTAATGTAACAGTTGTAGCAAATGAATTATTTGATGATTTTGTCTATCACGTATTTTTTATGATCAATCGGCTAAAATATGGCTTCCATATTTATAATCCGATGGTTGATGATTTCAAGAACAAATACAGTGTAGCCTATAAGATGGCGGAGATTGCAAAAGGTGTTTTGGAAGAACGCATAGGAATCGAAATGACAGAAGATGAGATGGGATTTCTGGCTGCTTATTTTGGAGTGTTTTTATTAGAGCAGGAACCAGAAGAGAAACGATGCAAGATCGCGATCGTTTGCGGATCTGGAAAGATCATCGGACGTCTGATCGAGAATCAGTTAAAGAAAGTCTTTGATGTAGAACCGGAATTTGAATTTTTCTATGGTATCTTCGATGAAAATCGCAAAGATGATTTTGATTATATTGTTACGACGACAGAATTACATATGGATACGAAAACCCCGATTGTTTTTATGGATGAAGTATTCGATAGAGAATATATTCAACGTAAATTTGAAAATATGAGATATCTTTCTGAAGCAGGACGAACGATCCGAAAGGGAATAGATTCTTTGTTTATGAATTTATTAGATGAAACGAGATTTTTTGTTCTGGATCAAGAAAGTTCATATGATGAGAATGTTGATCGGATGGCAAGGGCACTTACCAATCAGGGAGAACTTGATGCAGGATTTGCCCAGAGAGTGAGAGAACGTGAAAAATATTCAACCATGGTTCTTGACCAGAATATTGCGTTTCCACATACAAAGAATATGCTGTCAAAATTAACATTGGCAATGGGTGTGTTTCCAGATATGTTAAAAAATGATAAATACGGAAATATCCGGATCATTATTTTACTTGGAATCCCTGAATCAATGGAAGATGACACAGTACTTGTCCGATTATATGATGATATTTTGTCGATCGGCAAGAAACCGGATGTCATTCCAAAGATCCAGAAAATGGAAAGCTACAGAGAATTTCTTCTCTATATTGCAGAAGAAAATAATATATTTGAGTAAACGAAAAGGAGGAAGACGATGTCATTTATGGTCATAGCTGTGGCGATGCTTGCAGCATTTTGTCTGCAGTTTTTATTTCAGATGGTGCAGATGAAAAGTTTTAATAAATTTTATACAAAACTTCGAAAAAAAGGCCGGGTTGCCATAGGAAAGGCAAAAGGCGGTTTTCATGCAGGTGCGATCGTTATGTTTGCGATCGATCAGGATGGAGTGATCATAGATGGTTGCTTTATGAGAGGATTTACAATGCTTGCACGATTTAAAACCTGGGATTTCTTTAATGGAATTGATGTTGGAACGATTAAAAAAGATGATTGTGCAACGATCGGTGTATCCTTAAGAAGAGCAGTGCTTAATGCTTCCTCAAATTACAACACGATTATGAGTGGAGGCGAAGTCTTAGAAAAGCCGAGTCTGTTTACAAGAATTGGAGACAAGATTTACGGTGTCAATAAGAAAAAAGCCTGAAATGAAAGGAGAATTATATGAATATCATTATTAAAGGTGCATCAGGATTCATGGGATTGTTTGATACAGGTGCAGAAACATTTGTAAGCTGGGTGTCAGGAATCGTACCAAAGGTATTATTACTGTTAATCTTAATGAATACGATCATCGCCCTGATTGGACAGGAAAGAGTTAATAAATTTGCTAAATTATGTTCAGGAAACGTAATCCTTGCATATGGAGTATTACCATTTATTTCAGCATTTATGTTAGGAAACCCAATGGCATTATCAATGGGTAAATTCCTTCCAGAAAGAATGAAACCAAGCTATTATGCATCAGCTTCTTATCATTGCCATACAAACAGTGGAATTTTCTCTCATATTAACCCAGGTGAAATCTTTATCTACCTTGGAATTGCACAGGGTGTTCAGAAAGCTGGATTTGATATGACAGAATTAGGTCTTCGTTATATGTTAGTTGGTCTTGTTATGAACTTCTTCTCAGGATGGGTAACAGACTTTACAACAAAGATGGTTATGAAACAGCAGGGAATCGAATTAAGTAACGAATTGAAATAAGATGGATTTACGAGTATAATTAGGAGGAAAAACTATGTCAGAATATAGAGCGATTACGATCACACAGGGAAGCGGTGGATTTGGTGGTCCATTAACAGTAGAACCTAAAGAAGGAAAAGATGTATTATTATATATCACAGGTGGTGGAGCAGAACCTGATATCTTACCTAAAATCGTAGAATTAACAGGATGCCGCCCAGTTAACGGATTTAAGACATCTGTTCCAGAAGAAGAGATCTTCCTTGTGATCATTGACTGTGGTGGAACACTTCGTTGTGGAATTTATCCACAGAAGAGAATTCCAACAATCAATATCAACCCAGTTGGAAAATCTGGACCAATGGCAAAATATATCACAGAAGATATTTATGTATCTGGTGTTAAAAATGATAACATTGCATTGGCAGATGGATCTGCAGCACCGATTTCAGAAGCAGCACCTGCAAAAGAAGAAAAAGACTTCAAATACAGCGCAGATAAGAAAGTATCTGAAACAATGGGAAGCTCATCAAAATCAAGCTTGATCCAGAGAATTGGTATGGGAGCTGGTAAAGTCGTTGCTACTTTCAATAGTGCAGCGAAAGAATCTACAAACACAGTACTTCATACGATCATTCCATTCATGGGATTCGTATCATTGCTGATCGGTATCATTCAGGGATCTGGATTCGGTAACTGGTTTGCTAAATTATTACAGCCATTATGTGGAAATATCATTGGACTTGTAATCTTAGGATTTATTTGTTCTATTCCATTCTTAAGCTGTCTGCTTGGACCTGGAGCTGTAATTGCTCAGATCGTCGGAACATTGATCGGTGTAGAAATTGGTAAAGGAAACATTGAACCAAGCCTTGCACTTCCAGCATTATTTGCAATCAATACACAGTGTGCTTGTGACTTCGTTCCAGTAGGACTTGGACTTGCAGAAGCAGATCCTGAAACAGTAGAAGTTGGTGTACCAGCTGTACTGTACTCAAGATTTATCACTGGTGTACCTCGAGTTATCGTTGGTTACTTAGCAAGCTTTGGATTATATGCAGCAAAATAAAAATAATTATTAGCGAGAAAGGAAAGTAGTATTATGTATCAGGTAACGATTAAAGGAAAAGGAGCTATGGTAGACGCATTTAGAGAAGAAGGGATCTTCGTTACATTTGGTGATAACGCACCAGATACTCTGAAAGATTTCTGCTATTCCATCGATGTAAATCCAGTAGATGGAGAAGTAACTCCTGGATGTAAACTTGTAATTGACGGTAAAGAATTCAAGATTGTAAAAGTTGGAGAAGTTGCCAACGAGAATCTGAAGAATTTAGGACATGTTACATATAACTTCGGTGGAGAAGACGCTGAGTGTCTTCCAGGAACTATCTGCATGGAAAAGGCCGAGCTTCCAGCACTTGATATCGGAAGCACGATCGCAATCGTAAAATAAGGCTGCTTTCCAGACAGTAATATTATAATGAGAAAAAGAGGATGTCAGAATCTGGGCATTCTCTTTTTTTGTACAATATTCCTAAAGATGTTGTGCTATGGGTTGTTTTTTTTTGTTATATCTAGTAAAATAGGAAAAAGACATTTACGAATCAGAAGATGGATTGGGAAACAGAGAGAAGGAGTGTTTATGATTCCTTTATGGATATGGATCATAGCAGTGCTGTTGGTTGTGGGGATTGCCGTGGCAGTGCTTTTAAGCAGTTATGAAAATAAGAGATTGACAGTTGAATATTACGAAATAGAGTCAGAAAAGATTCCAGAAGCATTTGATGGATATCGGATCGTGTTTTTAACAGATCTGCATTGTGCACAGTTTGGAGAGAATAATCAGGAATTGATCGAACGAATTGATGAATGCAGACCGGATATGATCCTGGTTGGAGGAGATATGGTAATAAGCCGCGAATCTTCGAATGAGGAAGTGCCGCTTGCACTGATGAAAGAGTTATCTGCAAAGTATCCGATCTATTATGCGGATGGAAACCACGAACTGAAACTTGCAAGGAATGAAGAAATCTTTGGTGTGCGGTATAAAGATTATGTTCATAGTCTGAAAGAGTATAATATACATCACATTTCGAATGAAACGATCGTAATTCAGTCAGAGACTGGATTTATTTCTTTAACTGCGTTTGATCTTGAGAAGAAATATTATCAGAGATTTCATGTACCGCGCATGCCGCTTTCTCATATGGAATCTGTGGTAGGAAGTTCTCCAGGAAACATTTTTCATATTTTATTAGCACATAACCCAAACTATTTAAAAACATATGCAGATTGGGGCAGTGATCTTGTCTTAGCTGGTCATTTCCATGGAGGAATGGTAAGAATTCCGAAATTTGGAGGTGTGATCTCACCGCAATTTCAGATTTTTCCAAAATACGATGCAGGAGAGTTTCATGAGGGAGAGACAACGATGATCTTAAGCCGTGGACTTGGAAACCATTCCATCAAATTAAGATTGTTTAATAAACCAGAGATTTCATGCATTGAATTAAAGAAGAGAGACTGATTTATGGGAATAGATATTAAGGTAAATGCATTTGAAGGACCATTAGATCTTCTGTTGCATCTGATCGAGAAGAATAAAGTGGATATTTATGATATTCCAATCTCTGAGATCACAAGCCAGTATCTTGATTATATCCGCTCTATGGAAGAGGAAGATCTTGATGTGATGAGTGACTTTCTCGTTATGGCAGCCACATTATTAAAGATCAAGGCGAAGATGTTGCTTCCAGTGAAGGAAGAAGAGGAAGAAGAAGGAGATCCGAGAGAAGAACTTGTAAGAAGACTGATTGAATATAAGATTTATAAATATGCCTCTTTACAGTTGAAAGAACGAGAGATGACGGCAGAGAAGAGTTTTTTTAGATCACCAGATATTCCACCGCAAGTACTTGCATACAGAGAAGAGATCGATCCTGTGCAGATGTTATCAGAGGTAACTTTACAGAGGATTTCTGAAGTTTTTCAGTTTGTGATGAGAAAACGACAGGATAAGTTAGATCCGATCCGAAGCGAATTTGGGGAGATCAAGCAGGAAGAGATCAAATTAGAAGATAAGATCACGGAAGTGTATAATTATATTATACAATATAAAGAAGTGAACTTTTATGACCTTCTAAACGAACAGGATACAAAAGAAGCAGTGATCGTCACATTTCTGGCGGTTCTTGAATTGATGAAGACAGGAAAGATTTACGTTCAACAGGAAAATATCGAAGATGATATTTTTATACGGGTACTGGAGTAATGAATTTATGAAGAATAAACTTGCAGCGATCGAAGGAATTTTATTTTCGATGGGAACAAGTGTGACAAGGCGGCAGCTGATGGAGGCACTTGAGATAGATGATGAACAGTTTGATGAGTTGATCAAACTGTTACAGACAGAATATGACAAAGAAGAGAGAGGGATCCGGTTATTGGAACTGGATGATGCTTATCAGCTTTGTACCAAAACAGAATATTATGGATCATTGATAAGGATTGTGAACCATCCAAAGAAACCAAGGCTTACGGATGTAATGCTTGAGACTTTATCGATCATTGCTTATAAGCAGCCAGTAACGAAACAAGAGATTGAAGCGATCCGAGGTGTGAAATGCGATCATCCGATCAACAAGCTGTTAGAATACCGGCTGATCAAAGAGGCTGGACGGCTGGATGCGATCGGGCGTCCGATCTTGTTCCGTACGACAGAAGAATTTTTGAGATGTTTTGGAGTAAAATCAACAGATGATCTTCCAGTTGTTGGAGAAGAACAGGTGGAAGATTTTAAAATACAGGCTCAGGAAGAAGTGAAATATACACTAGATGAGACTAATCTGGAAGAAGAGATGGAGGAGATGTAGTATGGGTAAAATGACAGGAAATGAATTTCTGGTAAAGGCATTACAGGAAGAAGGCGTAGAGAAGATCTTTGGATATCCGGGTGCGTGTGTCATTGATATTTTTGATGAAATCTATAAGCAGGATCAAGTAGAACTGATTCTTCCAAGACATGAGCAGGGGTTGATCCATGCGGCAGATGGATATGCAAGAGCTACAGGAAAAGTTGGTGTCTGTCTAGCAACAAGTGGACCAGGTGCCACAAACCTTGTTACAGGAATAGCAACAGCGAATTATGACAGTGTGCCATTGGTGTGTTTTACAGGACAGGTTGCCACAAATCTGATCGGTAATGATACATTTCAGGAGATCGATATTGTCGGAGTTACAAGAAATATCGCGAAATTTGTTATAGTTGTCCGTAAAAGAGAGGATTTGAATCGCCTGATCAAAGAGGCATTTTATATTGCAAGAACAGGGAAACCGGGACCAGTCTTATTAGATCTTCCAAAAGATGTGATGGCAGAATTAGGAAGTGATGAATATCCAGAGGAAGTCAATATCCGTGGATATAAACCAAACACGAAACCACATCATGGACAGATTCTTCGTGCAATGAATATGATCTATGATGCGAAACGTCCATTATTCTTAATTGGTGGAGGTGCGAAGATCGCAGGGGCACAAGAAGAGATGTGCAAATTAATGGAAACATTAAAGGTTCCAGTTGTTACAACGATCATGGGACGAGGAATCGTACCAACAAATCATGAATTATATTATGGAAATATTGGAATGCATGGAAATTATGCTGCAAATCAGGCAGTAAATGATTGTGACCTGTTGATTTCCATTGGAACAAGATTTAATGACCGAATTACAGGAAAACTTGGAACATTTGCATCGGATGCCAAGATCATTCATATTGATATTGATACAGCGGCAATCTCTAAGAACGTTACAGTTGATGTGCCATTGGTAGGAGATGCAAAAGAAGCCATCGCATTAATGTTGTCTATTGCAGAAAAAGAAGAACCATGTAAAGTAGATGAATGGCTGTTAAAAATGAATGAATGGCATGAACAAAAGCCATTAGTAATGGAAGAAAAAGAAAAATTAGTTCCAAAACAGGTCATTGATGCGATCAATGAGTACTTTGATGAACCAATTGTTACAACAGACGTTGGACAGAATCAGATGTGGACGACACAGTTCTTACAACTATATGGAAGACGACAGATGCTGACATCTGGTGGTCTCGGAACGATGGGTTATGGTCTTCCAGCAGCAATTGGTGCAGCAATTGGTAATCCAGGAAGAGAAGTTGTTTGTGTATCTGGAGATGGTGGATTTCAGATGAATTCCCAGGAGATCGCGACAGCTGTGATTCAGGAACTTCCTATTACAATCTGTATTTTAAATAATGGGTATCTTGGAATGGTGAGACAGTGGCAGGATCTCTTCTATGATAAAGCATATGCAGGTACATGTTTAAGAAGAAGAAAGAGTTGTGAACATCATTGTGATGGAGATTTTTCAAAATGTCCGCCATATACACCAGATTTTGTAAAACTTGCTGAAAGTTATGGAGCACAGGGGATCAGAGTCTTTAAGAAAGAAGAAATTATCCCAGCATTTGAGAAAGCAAAAGCGAAAACAGATGGGCCAACGATCATTGAATTTATCATTGAGAATGAAGAACTTGTTATGCCAATGGTGAAACCAAATGGATCTATCACAGATCTGATCATGGAACGTGGAGAAGAATAGGAGGAATGAAAATGGATAATCAGATGGAAAGAAGATGGCTTTCCTTGTTCGTAGAAAACCGTGCTGGTGTTCTTGCAAGAATTTCCGGACTATTCTCTGGAAAAGCCTACAATATACACAGTCTTACAGTTGGAGAAACAGAAGATCCAACAATGTCTCGTATGACGATCTGTATTGATGCAGATGAAAAGACATTTGAACAGGTCAAGAAACAGTTAAATCGAAGCGTGGAAGTTATTAAAGTCATTGACTATACAGATACATCGATTCGAACAAAGGAAATCATGTTTATCAAAGTGAAAAGTCTTACGGAGAAGCAGATGGCAGAGATCTTCCAGATGGCAGAAGTGTTCCGTTTCCTGATCAAGGATATGGGAAAAGACAGCTTATTAATAGAAGCAATTCGTACAGAGACAAAGAATGATTCTATTTTAAAGGTGTTTAAAGAACGTTATACAAATATTGAAGTAGTCAGAGGTGGTCCGGTAGCGATCGATTGTATCAGCATGCAGGATCGTTAATGATCAGAAGACAATAATATAGAAGAGAAAAGAGAGTTTGGTGTTTTAACGCACACACCAAGCTCTCTTTTTTGCGTGTACAGAAATAAGTTTTTAAAAAATATGGGGATTTTTCATAGGAATAAAAAGTTTTTTCTTTCAATGAAAAAATACAGGGATGTGTTAAGTTAGACATGGTGAAAGTGAAGTAAATTTAACAAAAAATTAATTTATAAAGATTATAAATATACTCATATTGTAAAAATTGTTATTTTTTTCACGAAAAAATCAGGATTATTTCATATAAAATACAAGAAAGCTATCGATTCGGTGAGAATGTGTTATAAGTTATGTCGGATTGTGTTAAAAAAAATACAATCCGACAAGGACATTGTATACATCAAAAAAACACGTATTTATGCGGTTTTTGGCACTTTGCACAATTTATTGAAAATCTTTTTAAAAAATAGCAATTGAAAATGAGAAAAGATTGTGATAGTATTAACATATCGGCGAGAGAGAAGATCGCCAAAGTATAATAATCAAGAATATGGAGGAAAATTGATATGGCAAAGAAAGTAGTTATCGCAGGAGCATGCCGTACAGCGATTGGTAAAATGGGTGGAGTACTCAGCACAGTACCAGCAGTAGACATGGGATCAATCGTAATCAAAGAAGCATTAAAGAGAGCAGGAGTTCCAGCTGATCAGGTAGACCATGTATACATGGGATGCGTTATCCAGGCAGGATTAGGACAGAACGTTGCTCGTCAGGCTTCCTTAAACGCAGGACTTCCAATTGAAACACCAGCAGTTACAGTTAACGTAGTATGTGGATCAGGATTAAACTGTGTAAACATGGCAGCACAGATGATTCAGGCAGGAGATGCTGATATCGTTGTTGCCGGTGGTATGGAAAGCATGTCAATGGCTCCATTTGCATTACCAAAAGCACGTTTCGGATATCGTATGAACAACGGAACACTGGTAGATACAATGGTTAACGATGCATTAACAGATGCATTCAATCACTATCACATGATGATCACAGCTGAAAACGTAGCAGAACAGTGGGGATTAACTCGTGAAGAATTAGATGAGTTTGCAGCAGCTTCTCAGCAGAAAGCAGTCGCAGCTCAGGAATCAGGAAGATTCAAAGATGAGATCGTTCCTGTAGAAGTAAAACAGAGAAAGAAAACAGTTATCGTAGATACAGACGAAGGACCAAGACCTGGAACAACAGCTGAATCTTTAGCAGGATTAAGATGCTGTTCAGGAAAAGAAGGTGGAATGGTTACAGCTGGTAACGCATCAGGAATCAACGATGGTGCAGCAGCAGTCGTAGTAATGAGCGAAGAAAAAGCTAAAGAATTAGGTGTTACACCAATGGCTACATATGTAACAGGAGCTCTTGGTGGTGTAGATCCATCTATCATGGGTGTTGGACCAGTAGCTTCTACAAAGAAAGCTTTAGCAAAAGCAGACTTAACAATTGACGATATGGACTTAATCGAAGCAAACGAAGCTTTCGCAGCACAGTCTGTAGCAGTAGCAAGAGATCTGAAATTCGATATGAGCAAAGTAAACGTAAACGGTGGAGCAATCGCTCTTGGACATCCAGTAGGAGCTTCAGGATGCCGTATCTTCGTTACACTGCTTCATGAAATGCAGAAGAGAGACGCTAAGAAAGGTCTTGCAACACTTTGCATCGGTGGTGGAATGGGTTGCACAACTATCGTTGAAAGAGACTAATTAATTATAGATAATTAGGAAAGGAGAATTCTTAGAATGGAATTCGTTACATATGAACAGGACGGTTTTGTAGGTGTTGTAACAATCAATCGTCCAAAAGCATTAAACGCATTAAATAGTGAAGTATTAAAAGAGATCGAAGCAACTTTTGATGCGATCGACTTAGATGCAACAAGAGCCGTTGTATTAACAGGTGCTGGAGATAAATCTTTCGTTGCCGGTGCTGACATCGGAGAGATGAGTACATTAACAAAAGCAGAAGGAGAAGCTTTCGGTAAGACAGGAAACGATGTGTTCCGCAAGATCGAAACATTCCCTATTCCAGTTATCGCAGCAGTCAATGGATTCGCTTTAGGTGGTGGATGTGAGATTTCCATGAGTTGTGATATCAGAATCTGTTCTGAAAACGCAATCTTTGGACAGCCTGAAGTTGGTCTTGGAATCACACCAGGATTCGGTGGTACACAGAGACTTGCTCGTATCGTCGGAGTAGGAAAAGCAAAAGAAATGATCTATACAGCATTTAACATCAAAGCTGAAGAAGCTTACAGAATCGGATTAGTTAATGCAGTATATCCACAGGAAGAATTATTAGCAGCAGCT
Organism: Anaerostipes sp. Marseille-Q3525; assembly: GCF_018223505.1. Taxonomy (NCBI): domain Bacteria; kingdom Bacillati; phylum Bacillota; class Clostridia; order Lachnospirales; family Lachnospiraceae; genus Anaerostipes; species Anaerostipes sp. Marseille-Q3525. The sequence goes on along the minus strand of NZ_JAGTTT010000003.1, from coordinate 59,197 downwards.
AAGAAATTAGCTAACAAGATCGCATCTAATGCACCAATCGCAGTACGTGCATGTAAGAAAGCAATCAATGAAGGTCTTCAGGTAGATATGGATCAGGCAATCGTTGTAGAAGAAAAAGCTTTCGGAAGCTGTTTTGAAACAGAAGATCAGAAAGCAGGAATGGGTAACTTCTTAGAGAAAGATAAATCCAAGAAATTAAAAGTTGTTCCTTTCCAGAACAAATAATAATGAAGTTTAATATATTTCCAGTCTGCGGTATCAGCCGCAGACCGGAAAATTACATAGTAAAATAATTTTACAGGAGGAATTATAATGAAAGTTGGAGTAATCGGCGCTGGAACAATGGGTAGCGGAATCGCACAGGCATTTGCACAGACAGAAGGATATGAAGTATGCTTATGTGATATTAATGAAGAATTTGCAGCAAACGGAAAAGCTAAAATCGCAAAAGGTTTAGAAAAACGTGTTGCAAGAGGAAAAATGGAACAGGCAACTGTAGATGCTATCTTAGCAAAGATCACAACAGGTGTAAAAGATATCTGTACAGACTGCGATTTAATCGTAGAAGCAGCTATTGAAAACATGGAAATCAAAAAACAGACATTCAAAGAATTACAGGATATCTGTAAAGAAGATGCTATCTTTGCTACAAATACATCTTCTTTATCAATCACAGAAATTGGTGCAGGACTTGATCGTCCAATGATCGGTATGCATTTCTTTAACCCAGCTCCTGTTATGAAACTGGTTGAAGTTATCGCTGGTATTAACACACCAAAAGAAGTTGTTGATAAGATCAAAGCAATCGCTGAAGAAATCGGTAAAACACCTGTACAGGTTGAAGAAGGTGCTGGATTCGTAGTTAACAGAATCTTAATCCCTATGATCAACGAAGCAATCGGAATTTATGCTGATGGAGTAGCTTCTGTAGAAGGTATTGATACAGCTATGAAATTAGGAGCAAACCATCCAATGGGACCTTTAGCTTTAGGTGATTTAATTGGATTAGACGTTTGCCTTGCAATCATGGAAGTACTTTACAATGAATTCGGTGATACAAAATATCGTCCACATCCATTATTAAGAAAGATGGTTCGTGGAGGATTATTAGGATGTAAAACTGGTAAAGGATTCTACGATTACAGCAAGTAAGAAAAAGAGCTTTTCTTTTGCATCCGGAGATGGTGAACTCCGGATGCAAAAGTTAACTTTATAGAAATCATGATGGAGGAATAAAGAATGGATTTCACATTAAGTAAGAAACATGAAATGGCAAGAACTCTTTTCAAAGAGTTTGCTGAAAAAGAAGTAAAGCCTCTTGCACAGGACGTGGATGAAAATGAACAGTTTCCAGTTGAAACTGTAGCAAAAATGGCTAAAGCAGGATTCTTAGGTATTCCAGTTCCTAAAGAATATGGTGGACAGGGATGCGATCCATTAACATACGTTATGTGTGTTGAAGAATTATCAAAAGTTTGTGGTACAACAGGTGTTATCGTTTCTGCACATACATCTCTTTGTATCGATCCAATCCAGACTTTTGGTACAGAAGAACAGAAGAAAAAATATATCCCAGATTTAGCATCTGGTAAGAAATTAGGAGCTTTTGGTCTGACAGAACCAGGTGCTGGTACAGATGCACAGGGACAGCAGACAAAAGCCGTATTAGACGGAGACGAATGGGTATTAAACGGATCTAAGTGCTTCATTACAAATGGTAGCTACGCAGACGTTTATATCGTAATCGCAGTAACAGGTGTTGTTGAAAAACGCGGAAGAAAGATGAAAGAAATTTCTGCATTCATCGTAGAAAAAGGAACTCCAGGTTTCACATTCGGAACAAAAGAAAAGAAAATGGGTATCCGCGGATCAGCTACATATGAATTAATTTTTGAAGACTGCCGTATTCCAAAAGAAAATCTGTTAGGAAAACAGGGTAAAGGTTTCGGTATCGCAATGCATACTCTTGATGGAGGACGTATTGGTATCGCTTCTCAGGCTCTTGGACTTGCAGAAGGTGCTTTAGAAAGAACAATCGAATATGTAAAAGAAAGAAAACAGTTCGGACGTTCTATCGGACAGTTCCAGAATACACAGTTCCAGTTAGCTGATATGGCAACAAAAGTAGAAGCTGCAAAACAGTTAGTATACAAAGCTGCTATGGCTAAAGCTACTCAGAAAGTATACAGTGTTGAAGCTGCTATGGCTAAATTATATGCAGCAGAAGTTGCTATGGAAGTAACAACAAAAGCTGTTCAGTTACATGGTGGTTACGGATACATCAGAGAATACGATGTAGAACGTATGATGCGCGATGCTAAGATCACAGAAATCTACGAAGGAACATCTGAAGTTCAGCGTATGGTTATTTCTGGAAACTTATTGAAATAGGGAGGTACTTACCGTGAAGATAGTTGTTTGTGTAAAACAGGTACCAGATACAAAAGGTGGAGTTAAATTCAACCCAGATGGTACATTAGACAGAGGTGCTATGCTTACTATCATGAACCCAGATGACAAAGCTGGATTAGAAGCAGCACTTAGAATTAAAGATGAATATGGAGCTGAAGTTACAGTTCTTACAATGGGACTTCCAAAAGCTGACGAAGTTCTTCGTGAAGCTATGGCAATGGGTGCTGACAAAGGTATCCTTGTAACTGACAGAGTATTAGGAGGAGCTGACACATGGGCAACTTCTACTACATTAGCTGGAGCATTAAGAAATCTTGATTATGACCTGATCATCACAGGACGTCAGGCTATCGATGGTGATACAGCTCAGGTTGGACCACAGATTTCTGAACATCTTGATATTCCAGTTATCTCTTATGCAGAAGACATTAAAATTGACGGTGACAGCGTAGTTGTTCAGCGTCAGTATGAAGATAGATACCACATCTTAAAAGCTAAAATGCCTTGCTTAGTTACAGCATTAGCTGAATTAAACGAGCCAAGATATATGACTCCAGGTGGAATCTTTGATGCATATGATGCAGAAGTAACTGTTTGGGGAAGAAAAGACCTTAAAGATGTAGATGATTCTAACCTTGGTCTTGCTGGATCTCCAACTAAGATCGCAAAAGCATCTGACAAAGTAAGAAAAGGTGCTGGAGAAAAAGTTACACTTGATCCAGAAGAAGCAGTAGATTATATCATGGATAAATTAGCTGAAAAACATGTAATTTAGTGAAAAGGAAAAGTGGTGAATAAAATGGGTTTAGAAGAATATAGAGGCGTATACGTCTTTGCACAGCAGGTAGATAACGAATTAAGCGGAATCGCATTCGAATTACTTGGAAAAGCAAAAGACTTAGCAAAAGACTTAGATACAGACGTAACTGCTGTTCTTGTAGGTTCTGACGTTAAAGGATTAGTAGATGATCTTGCAAAATACGGTGCTGATAAAGTAATCGTAGTTGACGATCCAGAATTAAAAGAATACAGAACAGAACCATATACACATGCATTAGCATCTGTAATCAATGAATACAAACCAGAAATTATGTTAGTTGGTGCGACAGCAATTGGTCGTGACCTTGGACCTCGTGTATCTGCACGTGTTCAGACAGGTTTAACAGCTGACTGTACAGTTCTTGAAATCGGTGATTTCCCATTAAGAGCAATCCCAGGAAAAGAACAGAAACATAATCAGTTATTAATGACTCGTCCAGCATTCGGTGGAAACACAATCGCAACAATCGCTTGCCCAGACAACAGACCTCAGATGGCAACAGTTCGTCCTGGTGTTATGCAGAAGATCGATCCTATCGAAGGAGCAAAAGCTGAAGTTATCGAATACAATCCTGGATTTACTCCAGACAACAAATACGTTGAAATCGTTGATATCGTTAAATCTGTTACAGATACAGTAGATATCATGGACGCTAAGATCTTAGTATCTGGTGGACGTGGAGTTGGAGAAGAAGGATTCGGAATGTTAAGAGAATTAGCAGATGTTCTTGGAGGAGAAGTAAGCTGTTCTCGTGCCGTTGTAGATAACGGATGGCAGTCAAGAGATATTCAGGTTGGACAGACAGGAAAAACTGTACGTCCTAACGTATACTTCGCAATTGGTATTTCTGGAGCAATCCAGCATGTTGCAGGTATGGAAGAATCTGATATCATCATTGCAATCAACAAAGATGAGACAGCTCCTATCTTTGATGTAGCTGATTACGGAATCGTTGGAGACTTAAACAAGATCGTACCAGCTTTAACAGAAAAATTAAGAGCAGTTGTTAAATAATCAACTTTTGAGAATTTAATCCTTAAGTAGTCCGCGGTAATTTTATCGCGGACTTTTTATATGTATAAGGAAAAAAACTATTATAAATATTAATAACTAAGAAAAAGATGATTGACATTATTTATGAATCATGATATTATATATGTATATTAAAGTTCATATTTATTCATAGGGCAAACCTGTTGAAAGGCAGGGACGCAAAGCCAAAGGGTCTAAGGTCTTTTTAGAGATTATGACAGCCGGTTGCCACATTTAACATTAAGGGAATGTGATATGGATATTTTATCCTGATAGAGGCAACCGTTATAGATTATGAGATTATTCTATATACGGTTTTTTATTTTTAGGAAATAGGGAGCCTGAAGATAACATTTTGCCACGAGTAAGATATCAATGAGTGGATCCTATAGAGAATATGGAATTTTACATTTCTCACTGATTTGTTTTTGTGAAGGGGTTCGCAGAAAGAATCACTGACAGTGGGTTGCCAGTTTTATGTAGTGAGGATACATGGGGATTTTTCATATTAGCAGAAGTCATGGTGTAGGGAACCATGACTTTTTTGTTATAAAATTTTTTTCTGCGAAACAGGATTATCTTTTGCCTAAAAAGAGTCGATATGATAAAATACAAGGAATAAAAACAAAAAGGAGATAAAGATGGAACATATACAGAAAGACGATATTATCATCAGAAAAGGAATTTTACATATATTAGATAGTCATACAGGTTACCTTGGGCTATCCAGCCAGCTTCTTGATATGGGACCAGATCTTATGGAATTTGTCAGAGGGCATATTTTTAAGATTATGGAAAGTGATGATGCGAAAAGATGTCAGTTTGATGGCAGTGTTTCACCAATTTTAAGTCTGTTAGAAAGCATGGATGAGACTGATGACGAGAGTTTTATTGAGGCAACGAGAATACTTGGAGAAAATTTATTTGACATCATGTGTGATAGCGTTACAATCCCAGCAGGAGATTTACTTTGTGTTACATTTCAAGTTCAAAGTGTAGTTCATCTGGCATTGCTAAAAATGAATTATAAGGTGACATATGTGCATCAGGAAGAAGAAGATGTACAGGCAAATGATATCGTGAAACAAAGAGTTATGCCGACAGATTCGGCAAAACTTACAGAAGCAGTTATTATTGATCTGTCAGAATATAAAGTGCGATTGGTAGAAAAGAAATATGAGATGTTAAATGGAGATAAGATCAATTATCTGTCAGAACGTTTTTTACAATGTTATGCAGACCTTGCACCAAAAAAGAAATTTCAGATTTTAAATAAAGTCATCAATGATATCAACAATCATTATCCAGAAGATGGTATTGCAAAAAGGCTGGATATGAAAAGCCGTTTAAGAGAAGAATTTTCAGAGAATCAGGCGTTTAAAGTTAATGAGATCGGAGATAAACTTTTTGGAAATCATCAAGGAAAGAAACAGGAATTTGATGAGAAGATTGAACGATACGATATGCAGTATGATACGTTTACTGTAGCAAAGGAAAATACAGTAAAGAGACTTGAATATCAGATGCTAGAAACAGATACAGGGATTGAGATTAAGATTCCAATGGAAGAATATAATATGAAAGATAATGTTGAGATCATTGAAGAATCAGGTGGTGGAAGCACGATCATCATTAAGAATATTGAGAGCGTAAAAATTAAATAAAAACAAATCCCGAATCCAACAGAATGAATGGATTCGGGATTTTTAAAATTTGGAAAATTTAAAAAACTATTAAACCTTTTTTGGAAGTTTATTTATTAGATCTTCTCCAGATATGAGCAGTTTCAGCATCTTTGATCAGCTGGTCTCTGAAGTCTGGATGAGCGATGTTAATTAATGCTTCAGCACGTTCCCATGTAGACTTACCTTTTAAGTTAGCCATACCATATTCGGTAACAATATAGTGAGCATTTGCACGAGTATCAGTAACGATAGATCCATTATGTAATGTAGGAAGGATTCTTGAGAATGTCTCACCTTTCTTATTTGTGAAAGTAGAAGACAAGCATACGAAACTCTTACCACCATTAGATAAGTGAGCACCCATAACGAAGTCAAGCTGTCCGCCGGCACCACTGATCTGACGAATTCCTGAAGATTCAGCACTGATCTGTCCATAAAGGTCAATATCTACCGCATTATTGATAGAGATAAAGTTATCAATGGATGAAATAGTAGCAATGCTGTTTGTATAATCAACAGGAGCACTCATGCATGCTGGGTTATCATTTAAATAATCATATAACTTCTTAGTACCTGCTGCGAAAGCATATGTCTGACGATAACGATCGATGTTTTTATTAGCTCCAGTAATCTTACCAGCTTTTGCAATATCAACGAACGCATCAACATACATTTCTGTATGAACACCCAAGTCCTTTAAGTCAGATTCTGCGATCAGAGATCCAACGGCATTTGGCATACCACCAATACCAAGCTGTAAACAAGCTCCATCAGGAATCTGATCAACGATCAGTTTTGCAACTGCCTGATCAACTTCAGTCGCAGCTCCTCCGCCACCTAATTCATCGATTGCTGGATTATTTCCTTCAACGATCATATCAACTTTGGAAATATGGATTCCTTCTTCAAATCCTCCAAGGCAACGAGGCATATTCTCATTAACCTCAACGATAACGCATTTTGCTTTCTCAAGCATAGCAGCTGTATGAGATGCACTAGGACCAAAGTTGAAATATCCGTGAGCATCCATAGGTGCAACCTGCATCATAACGACATCAGTTTCTGGAAGATAATCACGATAGTAGCTTGGTAATTCAGAGTAACGAATTGGTGCATAGAAAGAGAATCCTTCATTGATCCATTTTCTTTCTAAACCACCCATGTGCCAGGAATTCCATGTGAAATGTTCCGCTGGATTTTCAATCTGAGTGATTGCCAGTGGGCGCATAACGATACCACCATGGATCTGGATATTTTCAAGATCTGGCATACGTTTTGCCAGTGCTTCATCTAAAGCTACTGGAGTTGTTACGCACCATCCATATTCCAGACGGTCTCCAGATTTTACAACCTTAACTGCTTCATCTGCTGTTGTTAATTTTTTTTGATATTCTTGCGTGAATGACATAATAAGTCCTCCTAAAAATAAATTAGATGAAATCTAAGTTTCATTGTTAACACACTAGTTATATTTTATCATTTTGAATGTGTAAGTACAAGAGAAAATGTTAAAAAATTATCAAAGTATCTTAAAAAAACCAAAAGAATTATGAAAATTGATTCTATAAAAATACATAAAAGTATAAAAAAACAGTAGTTATTTTAGAAAGATTGTACTATAATAGGAAGTTGTATTTAGGAGGGATAAAACAAATGGAAAATAAAAAACTAACATGGAAACATTATCTTGGAATTGCAGTTGTTGCGGTACTGGTAATCTATTTTGTGATTGGTTTTTACTTCAGTAAGAAATTCTTCTGGGGAACTAAGATCAATGGAATGAATGTTGCTGGAAAGACAGCAGATGAAGTTGTTGAGATTTTTAATAAGAATGCAAGTGACTATTCTTTAACTATCAAGGAAAGAAAAGGAAAGACAGAAACATTAACAAGTGATCAGGTTAAAACCAAGTTTGAAGGTGCCGATGAGATTAAACAGATTAAAGAAGATCAAGGATCATTTGGATGGATTAAAGGACTATTTGGTACAGAACATTATGACAATGTGACAATGTATTCTTATGATACAAAGTCTTTCAATAAAGCATATAAGAAACTAGATGCATTCAATAGTAAGAAGATGATCAAGACGGCGAATGCAAAACCAGTATATAAAGATGGAAAATTCATCATCCAGAAAGAAGAGGAAGGAACAGAACTTAAGGAAGATATAGCAGCAAAGAAGATTGGACAAGCTGTCAAAGATGGAATTCCTTCAATTTCTCTGGATAAAGAGAACTGCTATAACAATCCAGAATATACATCTAAGAGTGACAAGCTTGTAAGTCTTACAAAAGAGATGAACAAGAAGTTAAAAGGAAGTATTACATATAAATTTGGAAAACAGGTAGTTGTTCTTGATAAGAATACATACAGTAGCTGGTTAAAGATCAAGAAAGATTATTCAGGATATAAAGTAGACAAAAATGCAATGGAAAACTGGCTATTAAAATTTATGTATAAATACAATACACAGTATGGATGGCATAAGTTTAAAACACATGATGGACGTACAAAGAAGATCTATGGTGGACCATATGGATGGCGTATCAGTAAAGACAAAGAAATGGCTTCTGTAAAGAAGATGTTAAAAGAAGGAATAACAGAAACAAGAGAGCCATACTGGAGAGAAAAAGCGAAAGTCTATGATGGTGTTAACGGAGATATCGGAGATACTTATGTAGAAGTAGATATGGGTGCACAGACTGTTTATTATTATAAAAAAGGAAAATTAAAATTTGCGACAGCTTGTGTTACTGGTAAGCTTACAGCAGACCGTAAGACACCAGAATGTGTTGCGTATATTCTTTATAAACAGCCAAGTGCGACATTAAGTGGACAGGGATACAGTTCTGACGTTAAATACTGGATGCCATTCATTGGCAATGTAGGATTCCACTCTGCACCATGGAGAGGATCCTTTGGTGGAAGTGAATATGTTTCTAACGGATCTCATGGATGCGTTAACCTTCCAACATCTTCCGCAGCAACATTATACAAATTAGTAAGCCAGGGTGACCCGGTTGTAACATACTATTAATAAAAATACAGGGGAGTTTGCCAATAAACTTCCCTGCTTTTTTATTGTTGGTGGAGAATCCTTAAAAACAGGACTCATTAATATAAGCAAATAAAAGGAAATAATGAAATGAGAATTACTATGACAGATTGGATCCATCAGGTATTGGATGGATATATCAAAGAAGGAGACTGCTGCATTGATGCAACGATGGGAAAAGGTGGAGATACTTATTATTTATGCAGTAAAACAGGAATAGATGGAAAAGTATATGCCTTTGATGTGCAGGAGGATGCATTAAGACAAACAAAAGAAAAGTTAGATAAGCATGAAATGAATGCAAAACTGATCCTGGATGGACACGAACATATGAAAAAGTACGTCAAAGAATCAGAAGTATCCTGTATTATGTTTAATCTTGGCTATCTTCCGGGTGGAGATCACCATCTTGCAACGAAGACAAACACAACGATTGAGGCAATACAAGCAGGGTTTGAGCTGCTAAAAACTGGTGGGATCATGAGTATCTGTATTTACAGTGGAGGAGATAGTGGATTTGAGGAACGAGATGGTGTACTTGAATACTTAAGTCAGCTGGATGACCGTAAATATTTTATTGCAAGACAGGACTTCCCGAACAAGAGAAACAATCCGCCAATGCCAGTATTTATCATAAAATTATAATAAAGAAACAATGGATTCCATATACTTGTATTATATTGAATTTTCGATGAATAAAAAGAAAGGTATGAGGATATGAAAACCATAGTTTTTGTTTTTTTATATATGATCATATGCAGTGTACAGATATATTCGATATCAGCAGACGAATTAAATTTAAATGCAAAGGCAGCTGTGATCATGGATGCTGAAAGCGGCAAGATTCTCTATGGAAAATCTAAGGACCAGAAAATGCCAAATGCAAGTACGACAAAGATTTTGACGTGTTTATATATTTTAGAACATTGTGATATTGAAAAGAAGGCTAAAGTTTCCAAAAATGCTGCAATACAGCCGAAAGTAAGATTAGGGGTTAGAGAAGGAGAAAGTTATAAAGTGAAAGATCTACTTTATGGACTGATGCTGGAATCTTATAATGATTGTGCAGTAGTGCTGGCAGAATACGCCGCGGGAAGTGTAGAAAAATTTGAAAAAAGAGTCAATCAGTTGGCAGGAAAACTTGGAGCATCCAATACACATTTTGTAACACCAAATGGACTGGATGGGACAGACAAGAACGGAAGGCATGAAACAACCGCACAGGATTTGGCAAAGATTATGGCATCTTGTATTAAGAATCAGCACTTCCTTGAAATTACACAGGCAAAACAGCATACATTTACGGATGACAGTGGGAAGAGAAGGTTTACCTGTAACAATCATAATGCATTGTTATCTACTATGCAGGGAGCTATATCTGGGAAGACAGGGTATACTTCGAAAGCGGGATATTGCTATGTCGGAGCAGTGAAGCAGAAAAATATGACGATGACACTTTCAGTTCTTGCAAGTGGATGGCCGCCACATAAAACCTATAAATGGAACGATGTAAGAAAGCTGGTCCAATATGCCACAGATCATTACGAGAAACGAGAGATTGTTGCAGATACAAGTAAGATCAAAGAGATTTATGTAAAAGATGGCTTAAAACAAAAAGTCTTATTAAAAACAGGAAATCTGAAAGTTTCATTTCTGGTAAAGAAAACGGATCAGATAAAGGTTGAGAGTATTTTGCCTTCATACGTTGATGCCCCTGTGAAAAAAGGGCAAAAGATTGGAGAAATTCGATATCTGGTCAATGGGAAAAGTCAAAAGGCCATACCTGTTTACACAAAACAGAACATAAAACGGAAAGATTACTGGTACTATTTTGAGAAAATCATTCAAAGATTTACGCTGACACGAGAATGTGCTATGATAAAACAGATAAGATAAATGCGAGGAGGCGAAACAATGCTGTTTTTAGAATATCCAAAATGTAGTACCTGCAAGAAAGCAAAGAAATGGTTGGATGAACATGGCGTATCCTATGAAGACCGCCATATCATCGAAGACAATCCAACAGCCGAAGAACTAAAAGACTGGCATCAAAGAAGCGGACTGCCGCTGAAACGATTTTTTAATACAAGTGGCATGAAATACCGTGAACTTGGATTGAAAGATCAATTACCAGAAATGTCAGAAGAAGAACAATATAAATTGCTTGCAACAGACGGAATGTTAGTAAAACGACCACTGATTGTAGGAGATGATTTCGTGCTGATCGGATTTAAAGAAGCACAATGGAAGGAGACATTATAGATGAATCGAGCAAATGCATGGACAACATATGAAGAAGCAGATTTAAAGGCGTTAGAAGAACTTTGTAAGGAATACAAAGATTTCTTATCCAATGGAAAGACAGAAAGAGAATGCGTGGCACAATCTATAGAACTGGCAGAGAAAGCCGGATATCAGGATTTAGAAGAACTGATCAAGAATCAGACACCATTAAAAGCAGGTGATAAAGTTTATCGCACATGGATGGAGAAAACGATCGTATTATTCCAGATTGGAGAAGATGCGATCGAAGACGGATTAAATATTTTAGGAGCCCATATCGATTCCCCAAGACTGGATTTAAAACAAAATCCATTATATGAAGATACAGAGATGGCATTATTAGACACACACTACTATGGTGGAGTCAAAAAATACCAGTGGGTTACACTTCCAATGGCATTACACGGAGTTGTAGTTAAAAAAGATGGAACAAGAGTCAACATCTGTATTGGAGAAAAAGACGAAGATCCAGTAGTGGGAATTACAGATCTTTTAATCCATTTATCAGGAAAACAGATGCAGAAGAAAGGGAATGTGATCGTAGAAGGAGAAGACCTTAACGTTCTGATCGGAAGTAAACCATTAAAAGACGAAGAAAAAGAAGCAGTTAAGAAACAGCTGTTACAGTTATTAGATGAAGAATACGGAATAGAAGAAGAAGACTTCTTATCCGCAGAGATTGAAGTCGTACCAGCAGGAAAAGCAAGAGACTTTGGATTAGATCGCAGCATGATCATGTCCTACGGACAAGATGACAGAGTCTGTGCCTATACATCCTTAGCAGCTATGTTAAATGTAGAAGCACCAAAGAGAACATCCTGCTGCATCTTAGTAGATAAAGAAGAAATCGGAAGTGTTGGAGCAACTGGAATGCACTCTAAATTCTTTGAAAATACAGTCGCGGAAATCTTAGCCTTAACAGGAGATTACAATGACCTGAGATTAAGAAGAACCCTGCAGAATTCCTACATGCTATCATCCGACGTAAGCGCAGCCTTCGATCCAAACTATCCAAGTGTTATGGAGAAGAAAAACTGTGCATATTTCGGAAAGGGCTTAGTATTAAACAAATACACTGGAGCCAGAGGAAAATCAGGATCCAATGATGCAAACCCAGAATACATCGCCCAGTTAAGAAAGATCTTTGATGATGCAAAAGTAGCGTTTCAGACAGCTGAACTTGGAAAAGTTGACGAAGGAGGCGGAGGAACGATCGCTTACATTCCAGCAGCCTACAGCATGAATGTCATCGACTGTGGCGTTGCAGTTCTAAGCATGCATGCACCATGGGAAATCACAAGTAAGTCCGATATCTATGAAGTGGAAAAAGGATATGAGGCATTCTTGAAGAATTGTAGATAAAATTTGATAAGATATGTGAAGATAAGCTGATATCACAGAAATATGTGGTGTCAGCTTGTTTTAATATAGGGGGGATATGATATAGTATAAAAAATGGATATCTTTTGAAGATGGCCTGGGCGAATGTGCAAAGAGATGAATATAAGTTAGCTGAAATGGCATTAGATCAGCTCATCTTGGAAAATTTAAGATTTCCTCAATTCCAGCAGATTTATTTTTTAAGAATAATTGTAGCGGTAGGAGAAGGAGAGAAACAAAAGAAGCCAAAGATGGAACATTCAATAATACCGAAATAGTATCTAATACATTAAAGTATAAGAAGAATTGCTCTATCATCTGGCACAGAACCGTATGAACACGTCAGCACTTAATGAGCAGTGACGATAGTCGCTGTCGAATTTAGTGTCTGTTACGTGAGAATCCGAGTGAAAACGCGTTCCGAGCCAGATGATAGATCAATTCTTCATTTATAGCCTAGATAGTATCAATCAATCTATTTCGCTGGAATGATCTCAATCCAATACCCATCCGGATCATTAATAAAATAAATCCCCATATCATGGTTCTCAAAACAAATACATCCCATCTTCTCATGAAGTGCATGCGCCTGATCAAAATCATCTGCAGTCAAAGCAAGATGAAATTCCTCATCTCCAAGATTATAAGGCTCTTTTTGATCACGCATCCAAGTAAGCTCTAATAAGAAATCAGAAGAGTGATCGCCAAGATAAACGATCTTAAAACTTCCATCAGAAGAATCCTTTTCGCGGACAACGTCAAGTCCTAAAGCTTCTTTATAGAATTTTAAGCTCTTTTCAAGATCTAAAACATTAAAATTAAAGTGATTAAATTGAAACATAAAAACATCCTTTCTTATTGTACTGTAATCATTTGAAAATGAATAAAAAATGATTACAAATCTTAAAAAAAATTTAAATTTATCATATCAGCATATTTATATGTTTACAAGAAGAAAATGCAAAGATATAATAGAAAAGAACAGGCGGAAAGAAAGGAGCAATATGAAATCATTTAAATTAAGATGTAAAAAATTATGTGCAGTCGTATTAATGATCGTGACAGCATTTGGATTCTCATTTGCAGCACCAAAGACTGCGAAGGCTGCCAATACAAAGTATTGGATCAAAGTTAACAAACGGGCAAATGTAGCAACTGTTTATCAGTTAAAGAGAGGAAAGTATAAACCGATCAAAGCATTTTTGGTTTCCTGTGGAGGATCTAACACACCATCAGGTACTTTCTATACACCAGCCAAATATCGCTGGCAGACATTGATGGGACCAAGTTATGGACAGTATTGTACAAGGATCCATGGAGGAATCCTCTTCCATTCTGTATGGTATTATCAGAAAGATAAGAGAACACAGTCAACGGTACAGTTTAATAAACTTGGGCAGACGGCATCTCATGGATGTGTCAGATTATCAGTGGCAGATGCAAAATGGATCTATGATAACTGTGCACTGAGAACAAAAGTTACTGTATACAGCAGCAAGAACCCAGGACCTCTTGGTAAACCAAAAGGAATCAAAGTGTCAACATCCAGAAGAATGTACTGGGATCCAACAGATCCAGATAAGAAGAATCCATATCGCAAACAGAAAGCAACGATCAGTATTTCATCAAAGAAAGCTGCGACAGCAGAGTATGGGACTTCTTATAATATAAAATCTGGTGTAACAGCAAAAGATAAGATCACAAAGAGAAGTCTTACAAGCAAAGTTACATACGGAGTAACAAAATACAGCAATGGTAAGTATAAGAAGGCAAAATTCTCAACAAAATCACTTGGAACATATCGAATCAAATATGCTGTAAAATCTTCTTTAGGAGTTACAACAACAAAGACATTTACAGTGAGAGTTGTTGATACAAAGGCACCAGTGATCACAGCTAAGAATCGTACAGTGAATATCAATACAACCAATGCAGTCAGCGGTGTATCTGCGAAGATGAAAAGTGGTAAGAGTGTAACAAGCAGCATGAGTGTGAAGATTAAAGCACCAGGTGCAAGCAGCTACACAACATACAGCTATGCCAAAGCAAAAGCATACAAATTTACAAAAGCTGGAACATATTATGTACAGTATGTTGCGAAGAATGTGAACAAACCAAATCGTGCAGCTACAAAAACTGTTAAGATCACAGTTTTAGGTGATGCAGTGATCAAATCACCAAAAACAGTGACAGTGACAGTGAAAGATTCAGCAACAGATGATCAGATCAAGAAAGCAGTATATGAAGCAGTATATGAAGCAATTACGATCACAGACAATGGAACAACTGTAAAATCAACTGCAGCAACTGTAACAGTTTCAAAAGATACTGAAACAGGAGTTATTACAGCAACAGTTTCTTACAAAGGAAAGAATGGAAAGACTGTAACATATAAAGTTACAGTAACAGTAAATGTAGAACAGGAAGCCCAACAATCCGCAGAAGAGCAGACTGATCAGCCAGTTGAACAGTAATTATAATTTAAGAGAGGAAATGTATCTGGAAATGATGCATTTCCTCTTTATAATTTTTGAAGTTTTTTAGCAGGATAGTTGACACGACATTTCAGTATGATAAAATAAAAAAGATTAAAGAATTTATCAGCTGGCATAAGCAATAGGACAGTCAGCAAGAGATAGATACGGCTAGGAGGAATAAAATATGGCAACACCTTATAACCATAAGGCAATCGAACAAAAATGGAGAAAACACTGGCAGGAACATCCTGTCAATGTAAATGACGGTAAGAAACCAAAATATTACTGCTTAGACATGTTCCCATATCCATCAGGAAGTGGACTTCACGTAGGTCACTGGAGAGGATATGTGATCAGTGATGTATGGAGCCGTTACAAACTGTTAAATGGATATTATGTCATTCATCCAATGGGATGGGATGCATTCGGACTTCCAGCAGAGAACTATGCGATCAAGATGGGAACACATCCTCGCATTTCTACAGAAGCCAATATTAAGAACATCAAACGCCAGATCAACGAGATTTCAGCAATCTATGACTGGGATATGGAAGTTAACACAACAGATCCTGAATTTTACAAATGGACACAGTGGATTTTCGTAAAGATGTTCAAGAAAGGTCTTGCATATGAAAAACAGATGCCGATCAACTGGTGTCCATCATGTAAGACAGGACTTGCAAATGAAGAAGTAGTTAATGGTAAGTGTGAACGTTGTGGAGCAGACGTTACAAAGAAAAACTTAAGACAGTGGATGTTAAAGATCACAGCTTATGCAGATCGTTTGTTAGCAGATCTTGATAAACTTGACTGGCCGGAGAAAGTTAAGAAGATGCAGGCAGAGTGGATCGGTAAGAGCCATGGTGCAGAAGTTAACTTTAAGGTGGACGGAAGAGATGATGAGATCACAGTATACACAACTCGTCCAGATACACTACATGGAGCAACATTCATGGTATTAGCTCCAGAACATGAGCTTGCGAAAGAACTTGCAACAGATGAGACAAGAGAAGCAGTAGAAGAATATATTTATCAGGCATCATTAAAATCATCCGTAGACCGTATGCAGGATAAAGAAAAGACAGGTGTATTTACAGGAAGTTATGCGATCAACCCAATCAATGGAGCAAAAGTACCAATCTGGTTATCTGACTATGTACTTGCTGATTACGGTACAGGAGCGATCATGTGTGTACCAGCTCATGACGATCGTGACTTTGAATTCGCTAAGAAATTCAACATTCCTATCATCCAGGTTATCGCCAAAGATGGTAAAGAGATCGAGAACATGGAAGAAGCTTACACAGAAGCATCAGGTATCATGATCAATTCCGGAGACTGGAATGGAAAAGAATCTTCTGAATTAAAAGAAGAAGCACCAAAGATCATCGAAGAGATGGGAATCGGTAAGAAGACAACAAACTACAAATTACGTGACTGGGTATTCAGTCGTCAGCGTTACTGGGGTGAACCAATCCCTATTGTTCATTGTCCAGACTGTGGAGCAGTTCCGGTACCAGAAGAAGAATTGCCATTAACATTACCAGAAGTAGAGAAATACGAACCAACAGGAACAGGAGAATCTCCATTAGCAGATATCGAAGAATGGGTAAACTGCAAGTGTCCTGTATGTGGCAAAGATGCCAAACGTGAGACAAATACAATGCCTCAGTGGGCTGGATCTTCATGGTATTTCTTAAGATATATCGATAACAAGAATAATGAAGAATTAGTATCCAGAGAGAAAGCAGATAAATATTTACCAGTTGATATGTACATTGGTGGTGTAGAGCATGCCGTATTACATCTGTTATATTCAAGATTCTACACGAAATTCTTATGTGATATCGGAGTGATCGACTTTGACGAGCCATTCCACAAACTGTTCAATCAGGGAATGATCACAGGTAAAAATGGTATCAAGATGAGTAAATCTAAAGGAAATGTTGTATCTCCAGATGATCTTGTAAGAGACTATGGATGTGACTCCTTAAGAATGTACGAACTGTTCGTCGGACCACCTGAATTAGATGCAGAATGGGATGAGAGTGGTATTGACGGAGTGCATAGATTCTTAACAAGATTCTACAAACTCGTTATGGACCAGAAAGATAAAGGTGTAAAAGCTGATAAAGAATTATTAAAAGTTCGTCATAAACTGATTTATGATATTACAACACGTTTAAATAACTTCAGCTTAAATACTGTTGTCAGTGGATTCATGGAATACACAAATACATTAACAGCAATGGCTAAAAAAGATGGAGTTGACAAAGAAACTCTGGAAGATGCAGTTGTATTACTAGCACCATTTGCACCACATATCGCAGAAGAATTATGGGAAGCAATGGGACATGAGGATAGTGTATTTGCTGAGACATGGCCAACATATGATGAAGAAGCAATGAAAGAAGACGAAGTAGAGATCGTTGTTCAGATCAATGGTAAAGTCAAAGGAAAACTTGTCATTGCTGCAGAAGAAGATAAAGATTCTGTTCTTGCGAAAGCAAAAGAAGTTCTTGGAGATAAATTAAATGGAAACATTGTAAAAGAAATTTATGTACCAGGAAGAATCGTAAATATCGTTCAGAAATAAAATGATACAAATGGCGCAGATAACGATGAAAAGTGTCTGCGCTATTTTTTCACTTAAAAATCAGAAAGGTTATAATATGTATACATTTGACAGTAGAATCCGATACAGTGAAATCGATAGAAGCGGAAGGCTATCAATTCCGGCAGTAGTTGATTATTTTCAGGACTGCAGTGCTTTTCAGTCAGAAGAATTGGGTGTTGGAGTAGAATATCTTGCAAATAAAAAACGTGCATGGATCTTGAATTCTTGGCAGATCGTCTTTGAAAGACGACCAGAAGAATGTGAAAATATTATAGTTGGAACATGGGGCTCTGGATTTGATAAGTTCCATGCGACAAGGAATTTTATTATGGAGACAACAAAAGGTGAACGATTAGCGTATGCCAATTCAATTTGGGTATATATAAACACAGAAACAGGAATGCCAGTCCGACCAGGACAGGAAGAAATAAATGTTTACAAATTAGAAACTCCGTTAGAGATGGAATATGAACCAAGAAAGATCAAACTATCCAGAGAATGGGAAGACAAAGAAGCAGTAAAGGTACAAAGAAGTTGGATCGACAGCAATGAACATGTCAATAACAGCTGGTATGTAAAGACAGCATTTGAGCAGCTGCCCCAGGATTTAGAGGTCAGACAACTTCGTGTGGAATACAAAAAACAAGCATATGAAGGAGATATTTTATATCCAAGATATGCAAAAGAAGATAACAGAATACTGGTCAGCATGTGTGATGCGAACCAAAAACCTTATGCAGTGATCGAGTGCAGATAACGGAAAATACAGATACTTAATTAAAATGAAAGGAAAAGCAGATGAAGAATAGAAAAATCGTGATTTTAGGAGCAGGACATGTTGGAACACATTGTGCATTATCATTGATGTTTCGTGCTCTTGCAAATGAAATTGTGCTGATCGACACAGATGAAGAAAAAGCAAAAAGCCAGGTGCTGGATCTTGATGATATGGGAGCATGCATTCCTGCAAAAGTTGTGATTCGCTCAGGAAATTACGACGATCTTTGTGATGCAGATATTCTTGTTAATGCGATCGGAAGAAGCCGTAAAGAGGGAGAGACGAGACTTGACATGTTTGAAGACTCTATAGAGAGACTCAAAGATATTATTCCAAAGATCAAAAACACAAAGTTTCAAGGAATTTTGATCAGTATCACAAATCCTGCAGATGTTGTTGGGGAATGTTTAAGAAAGGCATTGGAAATTGATAGATTCCGTTGCTTTAGTACAGGAACGAGTCTTGATAGTTTAAGAATTAAGCGAATTCTGGAAGAAAAAACAGGATATCATAGAAATTCTATTGATGCTTTCTGTATGGGAGAACATGGAGATTCCCAGATCGTCCCATTATCTCATGTGTCCGTTGGTGGAAAATCATTTGTAAAATTACAGAAAGAAAATCCAGATACATTAGGAAAGATTACGATCGAACAGTTACAGGATGAAGTACGTCAGGCAGGAATGACGGTCATTATTGGAAAGAAAAGTACGGAATTTGGAATCGGAATTGCATTAAGTGAGATCGTAAAATCTATTTTTCATGATGAAAAACGAATTTGGCCATTATCTGTACATCTAGATGGAGAGTATGGACAGAAAGATGTGGCAGCAGGAGTACCTGTTGTGATCGGAACAGATGGAATAGAAGAGATTGTGGAAATGGAACTTACAGCGGAGGAAGAGGCACAGTTTGCCCATTCTTGTGACGTGATCCGCGGTTATTTAAAGAAAGCAGAAGAACTGCTTTCTTAAAGTTACATGATCAATGGACGGATCATATCAATACGCTGCTGTTCCTCAGGAGACATTGTTTCCTTAAGACTATCCATGATCACAGAGATTTCTTCATTTGTAAAAGAAAGACCTTGTTCAGAAAGGCGGCTTGCAGCTGCCATAAGATCAGGAAGAATTAGTTCAAGAGGCTTTCCCTGGCAGCTGGAGATCACAAATTCAATGATCTCCAGTTTTTTTGGATTAAGATCTGATAAATTTTTTAAATGGCTGGAATGATCAGACATAAAAAACTCCTTTATTTTTTTAGAATCTGGTTTAATTTGTTCATAAAATCAGAATTTGGCTTCGGATGGTTATTGGAAGATGAATCGCCTGCCATCATCATTGGCATTAGTTTTGAAAAAAGATCTGCATTAGAATTTTTATTTGATGAAGAAGGACTATGATTACCAGTAGTGTCAACAAAACGCTGGTAATTTTGATATATTTCAAACATCTGCATCATTTGGAGAATTTGTTCAATTTGCTCGGCAGTTTCTTTTGGCGCACGAAGTTTCATGGCATTTAGTAATAATTCCATAGAAGCAGGATTTTGGTCAAAACCACAGGCGGAAAGCGTTTGTTCATTATCAAATTGAGTGGAGATTCGGGATAATTCTGTTAATTTAATATAGATTGCTGCCACTTTTTTTAAATTTGGCGGCAGATATGGAAGAGCATCTTCTAACATATTAGAAGAATCACTGCGGAAGAAATTTTCCCAGGGAATTTGGTTTTGTTCCATGATTGTCACAACCTTCAGATTTATTCTCATATCCTATAGTATTAGGAGGTGAAGTAAATTATGAGTGAAATTTTTGTGGAAGAAGAAAATACGGTCTATGAATTAGATGCAGAGTGTCTAAAAAGAAAAGAAGAACAAAAGAGAAGACAGAGGGATTCAAAGGAAATAAGAAATAAAAACAGTTATCATGCACAGAAAACAAAAGCAATATGTAGAAAACAAAATCAGCCGAATATATGGATTTTATGTCTGCTATTTTTAATCGTACGATAATAAAAATGAGGATGCCAGTTTGAGGCATCCTCGTTTTACGTTTTAAGGAAAGATCGTGTTATGTCAAAATTGATAGGATCAGCATCCACATCCACAGCCATTGTTATTTCCACATCCAAAACCACCATTACCGCAGCAACACAGGATTAAGATGATCCAGATCAGGCTGTCACAGCCATTTCCACATCCGCATCCATCGTTATTACCGCATCCGCAGCAGCAAAGCAGAATTAAAAGAAGCAGGCAGCTGTTATTTCCTCCGAAACCAGATGAACCACAAGATCCTCCGCAGCCAGTTGCAGCTAAATCACTCATGCTAAAACCTCCAAAGATTTATTTACAGTTTATAATATTCTATGGATGGCAAAATGTGAGAAAAATTCATTGGTATACCTTTTTTTGTGTTTGTGGTATAATCTGCAATAGAATGTATGAAAAGAAATAACAAAGAAGGAAAAATAATGGGAGAATTGAATTTTCAAAATGTTTTTGACAAGGTTAGAAAAGATTCAGTAATGGTTCATTGTATTACTAATTATGTAACGATCAATGACGTAGCGAATATTATTCTTGCGATGGGTGCATCTCCGATCATGGCGGATGACCCAATAGAAGTTTGTGAGATTACGGGTATCAGTGACTGCCTTGTGATCAATATGGGAACATTAAAGCAAAATATCGTAAGATCAATGTTGCTTGCAGGAAAGAAAGCAAATGAATCAGGTCATCCAATCGTATTTGATCCAGTAGGAGTCGGAGCATCAAAGTTTCGAAAAGATACAGCAATAAAACTGCTTAATGAGGTTCATTTTAGTGTCATCCGTGGTAATATATCAGAGATAAAGACACTATATGAATGGAGTGAAAATTCTTATGGTGTGGATGCGAAGAAAGATGATATTATAACGGAAGATAATCAGAAAAAAGTAATCAGGATGGCGAAAGAGCTGGCAGTAAAAACAAAAGCTGTTATTGTGATCACAGGAGAAACTGATCTTGTAACAGATGGAGAAACAGTTTATTTTATAAAAAATGGTGTTCCGGAAATGGCAAGAATTACAGGATGCGGGTGTATGCTTGATGGCGTGATCGCAGGATTTATCGGGGCAAACCAAGGAAATATCCTAGAAGCAACAGTCACAGCAGTTTCTGCAATGGGAATCTGTGGGGAATATGCCAGAGAAAATGCAAAAGGAACAGGAACGTTAAAAGTGCATCTTATAGATGCGATGAGTAATATAGATGAAACATGGATGGAAAGGAGTAATCAGATTGAGAGTAGAAGCTGAAACAATGACATTATACGCAGTCACAGACAGAGCATGGGCGAAAGAAGTCACACTAATGGAGCAGGTAAAACAAGCACTAAAAGGCGGCATTACTTTTTTGCAGCTTCGTGAAAAGAAGCTTTCAGAGGGAGAATTTATAAAAGAAGCAAGAGAGATGAAGAAACTGGCAGCACAATACCAGATTCCATTTGTGATCAATGATAATATCAAAGTTGCACTGGAAGTAGATGCTGACGGAGTACATATTGGACAAGATGATATGTCTGTGGAAGAAGCAAGAAAACTTCTTGGAGAAGATAAGATCATAGGTGTATCCGCTCACAATGTGAAGGAAGCACTGAAAGCACAAAAAGGTGGAGCAGATTATTTAGGAGTTGGAGCCGTATGTGCGACATCGACAAAGAAAGATGCGAATGTTGTATCCAAAGAAGAAATTAAAAAGATTAAAGAAGCTGTGGATATACCAATCGTGGCGATCGGAGGAATTAAAAAAGATAATATTGATGCTTTAACAGGAACAGGGATTGATGGTGTTGCTGTAGTTTCAGCAATTTTTGGTGCAAAAGATATTACAAAAGATACAAAAGAGCTGTTAAAAACAGTAAAAAAAATGAAGCAAGAATAGAAAAAAGGGAATTGCAATATTTGAAATCCGTGATATACTAAATAATTGTGTGATAAAAAAGAGCATATCAAAAGATAATTAGGAGGAATACCAATGTTAAATATGTTTGCCGGAGAAGTTTTACCGATCACGGCATTTATCGGAGTATTTTTTGCATTTTCTGCAACGTGTATCCTGACATCCTTTTTAAATGATTGGCTGCCAAGAGATCATGGAAGAGAATTTGCACATAATGGAAAGTTATCCGCAGGAAAACCAAGGGGTGCAGGGATCATCTTTATTTCTGTGTTCTGTATTGCAGCATTGCTGTTTGGAGAGATGTCTGTGGAGATGTTTATCTATCTGGTACTTGTGTTCATTGAAATGTTAACAGGTTTTTTGGATGATGCAGCAGAAGTGCCATGGGGTGAGCTGAAAAAAGGAATTCTTGATTTCCTTGTAGCGGCAGTAGCAGCACTTAACTATATGCATTTTAATTCTACTTATGTAGAGCTTGCAACGATTGGTGTGAAATTCTACATTCCACCAGTATTGTTCTTTATCCTTACGATCGTCTTAGTATGGGCAGCAATCAATGTCACAAACTGTTCTGACGGGGTTGATGGATTATCAGGAACATTAACGATCATTACATTAATGACAATCTATGTGATCGACCAGATCCGTGGTAACGAAACACAGTTTCCATATATCATCCTGCTGTTTGTTGTATGTATCCTTGGATATTTATGGTATAATGCAACACCAAGCCGTCTGATGATGGGAGATGCAGGAAGCCGTGCAATGGGAATTTTTATTAGTATTGCAGTGCTTAAGACAGGAAGTCCGTTCTTATTCTTATTAGTAGCGTTAATCCTGATCCTTGATGGTGGTTTAGGACTTTTAAAGGTTGCATTATTAAGATTTTTAAAGATTCATATTTTTGAAAATACAACCATGCCGCTTCATGATCATGTTCGCAAAAAGATCGGATGGTCTAATACACAGACAGTTTTCAGATTTGCGATCATTCAGATCGTTATTTCAATTGCAACAGTTTATCTGATTCTCATTTAAGGTAAATAAAATACATAAGGTGCAGAGCTTCGATGTCTGCACCTTTTAACGTTTTACTTCCATAAAGTGCAGAAGTATGTTATAATAATTAGAAAAAATGCATTGCAGGAGGACAGATACATGATTCAATTATTTTCAGAAGGTGCATATCTTGTAGACGGAACAACTTTAGTAAAAGAATCTGAAGCCGGAGCTTTAAAGCAGCTTGTCGGTGAAAAAGTATCCAAGGAGGATGCTGCGAAAAATACCATCGCATATGGTATTTTGAGAGATCACAACACATCCGGAAATATGGAAAAACTTCAGATCAAATTTGATAAATTAACATCCCATGATATTACGTTTGTTGGAATTATCCAGACAGCAAGAGCATCAGGAATCGAAAAATTCCCGGTACCATATGTCTTGACAAACTGTCATAACAGTCTGTGTGCTGTTGGTGGAACGATCAACGAAGATGATCATATGTTTGGCTTAACAGCTGCAAAGAAATATGGTGGAGTTTATGTACCACCTCATCAGGCAGTTATTCATCAGTTTGCAAGAGAGATGTTAGCAGGCGGTGGAAAGATGATTCTTGGATCAGACAGCCATACTCGTTATGGAGCACTTGGAACCATGGCAATGGGAGAAGGGGGACCAGAACTTGTAAAACAGCTTCTTAACAGAACTTATGATATCAATATGCCTGGAGTAATCGGAATTTATCTAAAAGGTAAACCAGTCAAAGGAGTCGGGCCACAGGATGTTGCACTGGCAATTATTGGAGCAGTATTTGAAAAAGGTTATGTAAATAATAAGGTTATGGAATTTGTCGGACCTGGTGTGTCTAATTTAAGTGCAGATTTCCGAATCGGTGTCGATGTTATGACGACAGAGACAACATGTCTGTCTTCTATCTGGAGAACAGATGACAAGATCAAAGAATTTTATGAGATTCATGGAAGATCTGAAGACTTTAAGGAATTAAATCCTGGAAAAGTTGCTTACTATGATGGAATCGTGGAAGTTGACTTAGATAAGATCAAACCAATGATCGCTATGCCATTCCATCCAAGCAATACATATACGATCGAAGAGGTGAATGCAAACCTTGATGATATCTTAGCAGATGTAGAGAAACGTGCATTAGTAAGTTTAGATGGAGCTGTTGATTATTCATTACGTGATAAAGTACGTGATGGAAAACTTTATGTCGATCAGGGAATCATTGCAGGATGTGCTGGTGGTGGATATGAGAATATCTGTGCGGCAGCTAATATCTTAAAGGGAGCAAGTATCGGTTCTGACGAATTTACATTAAGTGTCTATCCTGCAAGTACACCAATTTATATGGAACTGGTAAAGAATGGAGCAGTTGCAGATTTGATGCAGACAGGTGCGATCGTTAAGACAGCTTTCTGCGGACCTTGCTTTGGTGCCGGAGATACACCTGCGAATAATGCATTCAGTATTCGTCATTCAACAAGAAACTTCCCAAATCGTGAAGGCTCTAAACTTCAGAATGGTCAGATTTCTTCTGTAGCATTAATGGATGCACGTTCTATCGCGGCAACTGCAGCGAATAAAGGATATTTAACAGCTGCAACTGATGTGGAAGCAAGTGATTTTATTCCAAAATATCATTTTGATAAGACAATTTACGATAATCGTGTATTTGACAGCAAAGGTGTTGCAGATCCATCTGTAGAGATTCAGTTTGGACCAAACATCAAAGATTGGCCAGAGATGTCTGCACTTCCACAGAATATGTTGTTAAAAGTTGTTTCAGAAATTCATGATCCTGTTACAACAACAGATGAACTGATTCCTTCAGGAGAGACTTCATCTTATCGTTCTAACCCATTAGGACTTGCAGAGTTTGCATTATCAAGAAAAGATCCTGCATATGTAGGACTTGCAAAAGAAGTACAGAAAGCACAGAAAGCAATCGAAGCTGGTGAAGATGCAGCCGAAGCTTTTCCAGAAGTGAAAGATATCTTAGCAACGGTCAAAGAATCTTATGCAGATGTGACTCAGGATAATCTAGGAATCGGAAGTACGATCTTTGCAGTAAAACCAGGAGATGGTTCTGCACGTGAACAGGCAGCTTCCTGCCAGAAAGTATTAGGTGGATGGGCAAATATCGCAAATGAATATGCGACAAAGAGATACCGTTCCAACCTGATCAACTGGGGTATGCTACCATTTACAATCAAGAAGGGTGACCTTCCATTTAAGAATAAAGATTACATCTTTGTTCCAGAGATCCGCAAAGCGGTAGAAGACAAACTTACAAGCATTCCTGCATATGTAGTAAATGAAGGAATGAAAGAGATTACCTTAACATTAGGTGAATTAACAGATGATGAGAGAGAGATCATCTTAAAAGGATGTCTCATCAATTATTACAGAGATTAAAGGATTAAGGAGTAAATATACATGACAGGTACATTTTGGGCGATTCTTCCGCCGGTGATCGCAATTATTTTGGCATTAGTGACCAAGGAGGTATATTTATCGCTGATGATCGGAATCGCATCAGGAGCCTTGATGTATCATGATTTTCATTTGATCAAGGCAATGGATACGATTTTTGCGATCATGGGAGAGAAAATTGGAGCCAATTGCGATATTTTGATATTTTTAGTATTATTGGGAATTCTGGTAGCACTGATCACAAAATCTGGTGCTTCCAGAGCCTATGGAAAGTGGGCAGCGAAAGCAATCCGTACAAAGAGACAGGCGTTGTTTGCAACCATTTGTCTTGGCGTTGTAATTTTCGTTGATGATTATTTTAACTGTCTGACAGTCGGAACAGTTATGCGTCCAGTAACAGACAAATATAAAGTTACAAGAGCGAAACTAGCTTATGTCATTGATGCAACAGCAGCACCGGTGTGTATCATTGCACCAATTTCAAGTTGGGCAGCAGCAGTTGGATCATCTTTACCAGCAGGTAGTAATATTGATGGATTCACTTTATTTTTAAATGCAATCCCATTTAATTACTATGCATTGCTTACATTAGCATTTTTAGCATTTTTGATCATTGCAAATATTGACTATTCAAAGATGAAACAGTACGAGCTGAATGCACATTTAGAAGAGGTTGTGGAGGATGCAGAAGAAGTGCCGATCGTTGGGCATGGACAAGTAAAAGATCTGATTCTGCCAATTTTATTTTTGATCGCATCATGCATTGGGTTTATGCTGTATACTGGAGGGTTCTTTAAGGGAGTTCCATTGGCAGAAGCATTTGCAAATTGTTCTAGTGCGAGAAGTCTAGTATTAGGATCATTTTTAACGTTGATCTTTACGTTTATTTTATATATTCCAAGAAAAGTTCTTGCGTTCGTAGATTTCTGTGGAAGTTTTGCACAAGGCTTTAAAGCAATGACATCTGCGATCATGATTCTTTGTCTTGCATGGACATTATCAGGAATTTGTGGAGCTGAATATTTAAATATTCAAGGATTTGTAAAGGCAGCAGTTGGAGGAAGTACAATGGCAATCGCAGTGATGCCTGTTATTTTCTTCTTGATTTCCTTGGGACTTGCATTTGCAACAGGAACATCCTGGGGAACATTTGGAATCTTGATCCCTATTTCTGTTACAATTTTAAGTGGTAATTATATGATGATGTCTGTCTGTGTAGGAGCGATTCTTGCGGGAGCGGTTTGTGGAGATCATATTTCTCCGATTTCGGATACAACGATCCTTTCATCTGCGGGTGCACAATGCAGGCATATTGATCATGTGTCAACACAGATGCCGTATGCGTTAACGGTAGCGTTATGTGCAAGTATTGGGTATATCTTATCTGGAGTTACTGGAAATGGTTATATTGGACTTGCATCAGCATTAGCAAGTCTGGCAGTTGTTATGGCAATTATAGTTATGACAGCGAAACGAGGAAGATAATATGAGCAAAATCTTGATGGATAAAAAAGTCATAAAATCAATGGAAGAGATCAATCGTGTCATGATCGGCAAAGAGCGTACAGTTCATCAGATCATGACAGCAATTCTTGCCGGAGGGCATGTTTTGATCGAGGATATTCCAGGGGTTGGGAAGACAACACTTGCATTGGCTTTTTCGAAGGTTTTAGGTCTCTCATATCAGAGAATTCAGTTTACACCGGATATTATGCCGACAGATATTGCAGGATTTTCTATCTATCATATGGAAAGTGAAACTTTTGAATATCGGGAAGGCGCAGCAATGACGAATCTGCTTCTTGCGGATGAGATCAATAGAACGTCTCCGAAGACACAATCAGCATTATTAGAAGCGATGGAGGAAGGAAAGATTACGGTCGATGGAGTGACAAGAGATCTGCCGGATCCATATATTGTGCTTGCAACACAGAATCCACTTGGATCAATCGGAACGCATACACTTCCAGAGTCACAGTTAGACAGATTTATGATTCGAACTTCCCTTGGTTATCCAGATATGGAAAGTGAAGTGCAGATGCTTATGCAGGGAAGTGTTGATCTGACAGAGCAGAATATCAAAGAACAGATTTCAGCACAAGAGTTAAAGAAAGCTCGTAAGGAAGTTAAAGGATTGTTTGTTCATGAAGATATTATTAGATATATTGTAGAAATTGCAAATGAAACAAGAAGATCTAGAGATTTAGAGCTTGGGATCAGTCCAAGAGGAACGATTGCATTGTTATCCATGGCGAAAGCTAACGCATATCTTGATGGACGCAATTATGTGATACCAGAGGATATAAAAAATGTATTTCTTGAAACAATTGAACACAGAGTTATAAAAAGTAAAGAAGCAAGGATTCAGAAAAAGACAAGGAAGGAAATTTTAAAAGACATTTTTTACAAGATTCCACTTCCAAAGGGCAATCAGAAAGGATAAAGATGTATTTTTTTGTCATAGTATTTGCGGCTGTTTACTGGATCATTTATGGAAACTGGATTGGAGGGTGCCTTATGGCATCCTTATTTCTTATTTTGATTTATAGTATCAGTCGCTGCAAAAAAGAGGAAAAACAGCTGGAATTTAAGGCAAATGTTCAAGAACGGATCATAACTCAAGGAGAAATGATCAAGATCATTCCAGAGATTTCTGGAATTAATACAAGGAATGATGATTATATTTTTGAAGTTGAATATGAGATTGAATCAAAATTTTATGGAACTAAAAACAAAATAAGACAGAAGATTCGATGGAATCAGAAGATAGACAATCTGCTTTTGACAGAAGAAATGAAAAAATGCGATCATGTTGTGTTTCGCTTGATATCTGTTTCATGGGAAGATCTTACTGGAATTTATAAAATAAAAAAATATTTACAACAAGAAATCCGGATTCTTGTAATGCCACATTCTTATGAATTAGGAACCATGAATGATCGACTCAAGAAAATGAATTCTTGTGAGCAGGGATTTGAATATGATGGAGTAAGGAAATACCGGGAAGGAGACAGATTATCAAGAATTCATTGGAACCTTTATGCTACATCCAGAGATTTATGGGTTAGAAAAAATGAGGATGAAGCACAGGAAAGTGTAAAGATTGCAATTAGCCTTAAAGATATAAATAAAGATCGAATTTCTGATTATTTTGCAGTGGTTTATTCCGTTTTGTTATTTTATATGAATGCCGGGGTAAATCAAGAAATCTATTATGGAAACCATATGTTTTTATTAAAGCATATAGAACAATATGAAGAACTTTTTACGGATATATTTGAGTGTGGAATATCAGAGATATCTATGGAAATTCCCAATATCCAGGCAATTACACTTGATGATAATATAAAAAATATCCAGAAATATTTATATGAGATGGAGTTATAATGCAGAAGAATAGGAAATTACAAATAGAATATATATTGCCTGCGATTATTTTTGCCTCTGTCATATGGGGGATTTTTGCAGGATTCAGGGTTTCCAGATACCAATGGATTATGATTTCTGGAAGTGTTGTACTGTTTCTTGGAATATGTACG
This sequence comes from Anaerostipes sp. Marseille-Q3525, assembly GCF_018223505.1. Lineage (NCBI taxonomy): Bacteria > Bacillati > Bacillota > Clostridia > Lachnospirales > Lachnospiraceae > Anaerostipes > Anaerostipes sp. Marseille-Q3525. The sequence continues at coordinate 29,716 of NZ_JAGTTT010000003.1, read as the reverse complement.
TTATGTGATCGGTTGAAACAGACAGTTTATCTGATGATCATTATGGCTGGATTATTTTTAGCGGTGTTTCATACACAACTTTTAAATGGATTCAGAATCATCAATAATAAAATGGCACTTGCGTTGAATCAAAGTATGGATCTTGGATTTTATTATTATGTATCAGTACAGATGGAAAACAGCCGTAGAGACAGTGTGTTGGCGGTTGTATTTTTTCTTCTGATTGCAGGGATACTTTTATCATTTTTAAGGAAATATCCGTTGATCTTGTTTGCTTTAACAGGGGTGATGGAGTGCTTTGTTTTGATTGTGGCACCATATAGTATTTCTGCTGTATTCTTTTTATTTCTTGGATCATGGATCGTTTATTTTAGCTTACGCAAAGGGAAAAAGGAATTTGCGGGACTAATTGGTATTTTATGTATTTTGATGATCTTTCCATTATATTTTCATGACCAAACGACGGTTCCTGCAGATACAATGATCAAGCGTAGCATCTTAGTACAGATTCGAAAGATGACGCAAGGTGAATCTTATGTAGCAGAAGGAGGACTTGGAAATGGGGATATTGCTTCAGTGGGAGAAGTATCACCGACAGGAAAAAAATTATTTCAGGTTTATGCGCCAGAAAAAGATGATCTTTATCTGAAAAGTTATGTAAGCAGTGACTACGTAAATGGAAAGTGGATAGCAAGTACGAAAGACACCATTGTATATGGTGGTGAGTCAGCAATAGAACTTCCGTTTCTGTTTCCAGATCTTCATATGGACGATTTTGTTACATATGATAAAGATTACATTAAAACGGATAAAGATATGATGTTTTCGGAAAAAAGGAACTTGAAAATCTCTTATCAGAAGAAACAAGATCGATATCTTTTGTTTCCATATTTTTGTGATATAAGCCAGATAGAAGGAAATGTTATTTCTGATAGCATGATCAGCAGGACAAACAGTCGCAAGGATTATGACATGGTATATTATCAGGTAAAGAATCCCAAAGCAGTATTTCAGGCACAACAAAAGCTTGATTTTTCTAAAATCGGAAGCACAATGGAAGAAATCATGGAAAAAGATTACATAAAGACGATGGATGATTATGGAACTTATGTAAGAAAAGAATATTTAAAAATACCAGATTCCATAAAAAAATGTTTAAAAACATTAGATCTTAAGACGGATTTAAAGAAATCAGAGAATCAAAATATTGAAGAAGTCCAGTCTTATTTAAAACGTAATTACCAATATAGTTATCGTCCAGGGTTGACACCACAAGGAAAAGATCCGATAGTTTATTTCTTAAAAGATCGAAAGAAAGGATTTTGCACCCAGTATGCATCGGCAGCAGTTTTTATGCTTCGAAATGCTGGGATTCCAGCAAGATATGTAGAAGGGTATAAGATTCGATCTGATCAGTGGAGACTTGGAAAGGCACAAGTGACGGATTATGAAGCGCATGCCTGGGCAGAAGTTTATGTTAAGCACATTGGGTGGTTGCCTGTGGAAGTTACTGGGATGAATACAGGTAAAACAGCATATGAGCAAGTACAAAAATTGGATAAACAGAGCAATGCGATTGTACCAAATAAAAAACAATTTGTAACAAATGTAAAAAAAGTATTGCATTTTGTAGCAATAATTGCAATTATTTTGGTTGTTGTAATATTAATAAAAATGTTACAAAACTTGCAGAAGTTAAAGAAAATGGACAACAAAGAAAAGATTCTTTACTACGAAAATAAATTAAAAAAATATGGAGAAAACCAAGGAAAATCAAGGAAAACAGCGGAACTGATGACATACGGGATCATTGAAAAAGCAAAGTTTAGTGATGGAGATATTACAGATCAGGAAGTAGTGATCGTAAAACGTCATTTGGATTTATTAAAGAGAAAAAACAGAAATGTTACAAAGATATTAAGCAAACTGAAATAATCTTAAAAAACTGTTGACAAATATTGCTGCGTATCGTACAATATTAACTGTTGAACGAAACATTTGAAATAAATTTAAAAATTGATATACATATAGGAGACAATATGAAAAAGATTATTTTAAGACTAGCAGTATTAGTAGCAATGGCATCGGCGGCAGTTACAATGAATGTACATACAAAGACAAAGGAAGTTCAGGCAGCAAGCAGAAAAGGACAGCAGGTTGTTAAATATGCAAAGAAATTTGTAGGAAATAAATACAAATACGGTGGATCAAGCTTAACAAAAGGAACAGATTGTTCTGGATTTACAAGAGGTGTATATAAGAAGTTTGGAAAGAGCCTTCCTCATTCTTCAAGTGCACAGAGAAGATATGGTAAGAAAGTAAAAGGTGGAATTAAGAATGCGAAAGCAGGAGATTTAATTTGTTATAGCGGACATGTTGCAATTTACATGGGAAATAACAAGATTGTACACGCAAGTAATTCAGCACCATATCCAAGAGGTGGAATTAAAATCTCTAACAATGCAAGATACAGAAAGATCGTAACAGTAAGAAGAATTGTTCAGTAAGATCAAAAAGGCATTTCTCAATTTGAGAGATGTCTTTTTTTGTGCATTAAGATAGAACTTTAAAAATATAAGAGATTCAAAGAAATCTTTTTGAAGATATCCAACAAAAATTTAAGATATGTAGCATAAAAATTTGACAGATAAAACAGATACATATTATAATTTTAAATAACAGATTTTAGTAAAATATACATCTGCCTTATTGGACTGATGTTTTTTAAAGGAGAAAATTTATGATCATTAAACCAAGAGTCAAAGATTATTTATGTTTAACAGCACATCCAGAAGGATGTAAGAAGAATGTAGCAGATCAGATCGCTTATGTAAAAGCGCAGGGAGAAATTCCTGGAGAAGCAAAGAAAGTCTTAGTGATCGGATGCTCTACAGGATATGGACTGGCATCAAGAATCGTAACAGCGTTTGGATGTCATGCAGATACACTTGGAATCATGTTTGAACGACCATCTAATGGAAAGAAGACAGCAAGTCCTGGATGGTATAATACAGCAGCATTTGAACAGTTTGCAAATGAAGAAGAAATCTATGCAAAAACAATCAATGGAGATGCATTTTCTAAGGAAATTAAAGATCTGACGATCGAAACGATCAAAAAAGATTTTGGTAAAGTAGATCTTGTTATATACAGTCTCGCAGCACCAAGAAGAACAACACCAGATGGAGAAACATATCGTTCTGTCCTAAAGACAACAGGAGAGGAATTTACAAATAAGAATCTTAACCTGAAAGATAATAGTATTGGAATGAAGAGCATTCCTGCAGCGACAGAAGAAGAAGTGAAAGCGACAGTCAAAGTTATGGGTGGTGAAGACTGGAAGTTATGGATGCAGGCTTTAAAGGATGCTGATGTATTATCTGAAGGCGCAAGTACGGTTGCATATTCTTATATTGGTTCTGAACTTACTTATCCGATCTATTATGAAGGAACGATTGGTGCAGCAAAGAAACATCTGCATCAGACAGCTGATGAGATTACAAAAGAGGTTGGAGTAAAGGCGCTGATCTCTGTAAATAAAGGGCTTGTAACACAGGCGAGTGCAGCAATTCCGATTGTTCCATTATATATGTCTGTATTATATAAAGTTATGAAAGAAAATAATGTTCATGAAGGATGTATCGAACAGATTGAACGTTTATTTAAAGAAAAGAAATTATTAGCAGATACGGTCACAGATGAACATGGATGGATTCGAATGGATGATCTGGAACTTCGTGATGATATTCAGAATGAGGTGAAGAAGCGTTGGGAAGAGATTGATACAGATAATGTCAAGGAACTGGCCGATGTTGATGGTTACTGGGAAGATTTTTACCGTATGTTTGGATTTAATGAGGAAGGAATTGACTATGAAGCAGAGACGGATCCAGTTGTAGAAATTCCTAGTATCAAAGAATAATGGCGTATACAGAGATTGTGATCACAAAGATGAAAGACCATCTGGTAAGTATGTTATTAAAAGATCACCAGCCAGTGGAATTTCAATGTGTGAGTGAAAAAGCCAAAATCGAAATCGGAAATATTTACACAGGCATCGTAAAAAATGTTGTGAAAAATATCAATGGAGCTTTTGTCGAGTTTGATGAAGATGAGATGGGATTTCTTTCCATGCAACATAAGCAATATAAAGCGGGAGATGAAGTTCTGGTGCAGATAAAGAAAGAGGCGACGAAGGAAAAACGCCCAATGTTATCAGACCAGATTGAATTAACTGGCAAATATCTTGTGCTGACTTCAGACAAGCTTTCTGTAGGGATTTCTAATAAGATTCATAAAAAAGACAAGAAACAGGAATTAAGAGAGATGGCAGATCCTCTGGTGACACAGGAATATGGTTTTATTATTCGTACTGAGGCAGCGAAAGCCGATAAGGAAGATGTGCTTTATGAGGCGGATATGCTCGCAGAGAAGTATCAGCAGATTGCCCGTAAGAAGTCATACCGCAAAGCACCACAGCTTGTAGATACAAATTATGATGCATTGTCAGTTCTTGTATGTGATATAAAACCAGAAGCAGCAGACAGTATTGTAACAGACCAGGAAGATCTGTATGAACAGTTAAAAGAAAAAGGCTATGAGGTATCTTTATGCTGTTATGAGGCAGGAGATATTGACCGCAGATACAGAGTCCGTCATTATCTGTCAGAAGTATTTAAGCAAAAGATCTTTATGAAGTCTGGGGGATTTCTTTATATTGAGCAGACAGAGGCAATGGCAGTTATTGATGTGAATACTGGCAAATCTATCGGAAAGAAAAATCAGGAAACACATATTAAGAAAATAAATTTAGAAGCTGCAAAGGAAGCAGCAAGACAGATCCGGTTAAGAAACTTATCCGGGATCATCATGATCGATTTCATTGATATGAGATCAAAAGAAGATGAGAAAGAATTATTACAGGTAATGCAGCATTATTTAAATGATGACTCAAAAAAAGCAGTCGCAGTAGACATTACAAAACTCGGAATTATGGAGATTACAAGAAAAAAAGAAAAAAATCCAATTTTTCGACAAATAAGTATTGACATATTAGGATAGTGCTGTTATTATATATGAGTATGCCGCACAGCGAGGTTAAAGAATGCGAGAAATCACCAAAGCTGGCGAGATTTGATAATAGGAGGTGCCGTGATGTACGCAATTATCGCAACAGGTGGAAAACAGTATAAAGTAAGCGAAGGCGACGTAATCAAAGTTGAGAAACTTGACGCTGAAGTAGGAGCTAAAGTAACATTTGATAATGTACTTTTAGTTGGTGGAGATACTGTTAAAGTTGGAACACCTACCGTTGATGGTGCGAAAGTTGAAGCTTCTGTAGTAAGCGAAGGAAAAGGTAAGAAAGTCATCGTTTACAAATACAAGAGAAAAACTGGATACCATAAGAAAAACGGTCATAGACAGTTATTTACACAGGTTAAGATCGATAGTATCGTTGGATAATATCCTGAGGATAGAGTTATGACAAAGATAACATTCTATCAAGGAGTTGATGGAAGCTTTCATGGCTTCCATTCACAGGACCATGCAGGTTACAGTGCGGAAGGACAAGATATTGTCTGTGCCGCAGTATCTGCGCTGGTAATTAATTTTGTGAATTCCCTGGATGAGCTGACAGATGATCACTATCAGATTGATGTAAACCAGGAGAACGCAGAAATTGACGTAGTATTTACGGAAGAGCTTTCACATGATGGAAGCTTGTTATTAAGATCACTGATTCTTGGACTTACTTCGGTGGAAGAAGAACATGAACAGTATTTAGATGTAATCTTTAAGGAGGTGTAACAAAAATGATGAAAATGAACCTTCAATTTTTCGCTCATAAAAAAGGAATGGGTTCTACAAAGAACGGTAGAGATTCTGAATCTAAGAGATTAGGTGCGAAAAGAGCTGACGGACAGTTTGTAAAAGCTGGAAATATTCTTTACAGACAGAGAGGAACTAAGATTCATCCAGGCGTTAACGTAGGACGCGGTGGTGACGATACATTATTCGCATTAGTTGATGGTATTGTTCGCTTCGAAAGAAAAGGTAAAGATAAAAAACAGTGTTCTGTACATCCAGTAGCATAATTTAATTGCATACAGGAACAGATCATTTGAGATTCAGTAATTACGGCTTCAAATACATATTTGAGGCCGTTTTTCATTATGATATAAGATAATGAAGGAATTTTGTGACCGGAAATTGTTTTTTGATACAGAAAGGAAAAGACAATGTTTGCAGATAGAGCTAATATTATAATCAGATCCGGAAAAGGTGGAGATGGCCATGTAAGCTTCCGGAGGGAACTTTATGTACCAAACGGTGGACCGGATGGTGGAGACGGTGGCCGTGGCGGTGATGTGATCTTTGTTGTAGATGAAGGAATCAATACTTTATCTGATTACCGTCACAGAAGAAAATTCAAGGCAGGAGATGGTCAGGAAGGTGGCAGAAGAAGATGCCATGGTGCTGACGGAGAAGATATCATCCTGAAAGTTCCAGCAGGAACCGTAGTAAAAGAAAAAGAATCAGGGAAAGTTATCCTTGATATGTCAAATAAAAAAGAACCAGTTGTACTATTAAAAGGTGGACGTGGTGGAAAAGGAAACCAGCATTATGCAACACCAACCATGCAGGCACCAAAATATGCTCAGCCAGGTGGAAAAGCACAGGAAATCGAAGTTATGCTGGAATTAAAGGTAATCGCTGATGTTGGATTAGTTGGATTCCCGAATGTCGGAAAATCAACATTTTTATCAAGAGTAACAAATGCGAATCCAAAGATTGCGAACTACCATTTCACAACATTGAATCCAAATCTTGGAGTTGTAGATATGGATGGAAGCAAAGGATTTGTTATTGCAGATATCCCTGGAATCATTGAGGGTGCGTCTGAAGGTGTTGGACTTGGATTTGAGTTTTTACGCCATATTGAACGTACAAAAGTTATGATCCATATGGTAGATGGAGCTTCTGTAGAAGGAAGAGATCCGATCGTTGATATCCATGCTATTACAGATGAATTAAAGAAATACAACAAAGAGATTTTAGAGAAACCACAGGTGATCGCAGCCAACAAGATGGACGCGATGTCTGAGACAGACAGAGAGACTGTGATCGATTTATTAAAAGAAGAGTTTGAACCAGAAGGAATTAAGGTATTCCCTATCTCTGCAGTTAGTGGAGAAGGCGTCAAGGAATTATTATGGCACGTGCAGGGATTATTAGATGAATTACCAGAAGGTGCAACAGAATTTGAACAGGAATATGAACTAAACTTTGGAGAAGAAGAAGGTGGAATCATTATTGCTCATCCAGAAGAAGGCCTATATACAGTCGAAGGACCAAAAGTAGAGAGAATGCTTGGATATACAAATCTGGAATCAGAGCGAGGATTTGACTTCTTCCAGAAATTTATGAAAGAAAACGGTGTCATTGAACGTTTAACAGAGATGGGAATCGAAGAAGGTGATACTGTACGTCTTTATAATCTGGAGTTTGACTACTATAGATAGATATATAATTAATTTAATGGAGGATAACATGACAAGCAAACAAAGAGCTTATTTAAAGAGCCTTGCAATGAAGATCGATCCGATCTATAACATCGGAAAAGGAAGCATTTCACCAGAACTTGTACAGGGTGTCAGAGATGCCTTAGAAGCAAGAGAACTGATCAAAATTGGTGTACTTCAAAACTGCATGGATGATCCAAAAGAACTGGCAACTGTATTAGCAGAGAGAACAAGATCTCAGGTTGTACAGGTGATCGGTAAGAAGATCGTATTATATAAAGAATCAAAGAATCATAAAAGAATTGAACTGCCAAAAGCAGGAAAATAATATCGGAGGAAGAGCCATGAAGAAGATAGGAATTCTTGGCGGGACATTTAATCCGATCCACCATGGACATTTAATTCTTGGACAGGCAGCGAAAGAGGAATTTGGACTTGATGAGATTCTTGTTATGCCAACAAGGAATCCGGCATACAAAACGATCAGTGGAGGAGTCAGCGAGCAGAATCGTGTCGATATGATCAAACTTGCAATTGCCAATTTTCCATATTTTAAATTTAGTGATATGGAATTAAAACGAGAGGGCACGACATATACAGTGGATACATTAAGAGCCCTTACACAGAAAGATGATGACTGCAGGTATTATTTTATTATGGGAGCAGATTCCCTTTATCAGATTGAGACATGGAAAGATCCAGATCAGATTTTTCATATGGCGAATATTCTGGTTGCTACAAGAAACGATTCAAGAAGTGCCTTAGATGCCCAGATTGATTATCTGGAAGAAAAATATGGCGGGAAGATTTATCATTTAAGCAGTCCAAGTATCGAGATTTCATCGAATGATATCCGAAAGAGATGCAAAAATGGATCAAGTATTCATTTTTTCCTTCCAGAGGATGTGATCGATTATATAGAAAGAAATGATTTATATGGAATTACAGCAGATTGAAGATAAATTAAAAACAGTACTAAAACCATCCAGATACAGACACACTTTAGGAGTTGCCTATACAGCTTCATGTATGGCGATGGTATTTGATGTAGATACCGAGAGAGCTTACAGAGCTGGATTGTTACATGATTGTGCAAAAGGATTTTCGATTGAGAAGCAAAGACAGTTATGTGAGAGATATAACATTTGTCTTGAAGGAACATTAACAAAGAGTCCACAGTTAATGCATCAGGAGATTGCCCCATTTCTTGCAAAAGATGATTATGAGGAAGAAGACAAGGAAATCTTATCAGCGATTGGATGTCATACAACTGGAAAGATTGCAATGAGTCCTTTAGATCAGATTGTTTTTATTGCAGACTATATAGAGCCAAATAGAAAAATGATACCGGGACTTATAAAGGTACGGAAACTTGCATTTGAAGATTTGGATGCATGTGCATATGAGATTCTTAACAATACGATCAATTATCTGACAGAATGCGGACAGGAAATTGATCAGCGCACGATCAAGACTTATGAGTATTATAAGAATAAGAAGGAGAATTAAGATGGATCAGTCATTAAATATGGTAAAGATCGCATATGATGCGTTAGATGACAAATTAGCAGAAGATATTAAGATCATTGATATTCGCAGCATTTCAGTTTTAGCAGATTATTTTATTATTGCAGATGGTAATAATAAAAACCAGGTGCAGGCAATGGTAGATAATGTGCAGGAAGAACTGTTTAAGGCTGGATATGAAATGAAACAGATGGAAGGATACAGAGAAGGAAACTGGATCTTACTTGATTTTGGAGATATCATTATCCATATCTTTGATAAAGAAAATCGTCTGTTCTATGATCTTGAGAGAATCTGGAAAGATGGAAAAGAAGTTTCTATTGAAGAATTAAATTAAAAAAGATAATAAAGAAGCCAGAATGGAGAAATCGCATTGAGATTCTCGGTTCTGGCTTCTTTTTATTTTATTTCATTGAGCGGTAAAGTCCAACCACTTTGCCAATGATAGATACTTCGTTCACAATAATAGGTTCCATGGAATCATTCTCTGGCTGAAGGCGATAGTAGCCGTCTTCTTTGTAGAATGTTTTGACTGTGGCGGAATCTTCGATCATTGCAACAACTATGTCACCATTCTCAGCAGTTGACTGTTGTTCGACAATAACAAGATCACCATCGAAAATTCCAGCATTGATCATACTTTCGCCACGGACGTGTAACATGAATGTATTCTTGTTACTGATACGATCTGGAAGCATTGGAAAATAATCTTCAATATTCTGTACAGCCAGAATAGGTTCTCCAGCTGTTACAGTACCAACTACAGGAATATTAATGATCTCGCGGCGAGCGAGGTTAAAATCATCATCGATAATCTCAATTGCACGAGGCTTTGTAGGATCCCTGTGAATATATCCCTTTCGTTCCAATGTCTCTAAATGAGAATGGACAGAAGATGTGGAACGAAGGTTCACGGCTTCACAGATCTCGCGGACTGCAGGTGGATATCCTTTGTCAAGGATGCGGCGCTTGATAAATTCCAGAATCTGTTGTTGTTTATCACTTAATTGTTCTCTTGCCATGTACTATATCCTCCGTGTTTTTATTATATTCATAATAACATATAATCACTATAGAAACAAGCGTTCTCGAACAAAGTTTCGAAAAAATATTGACAAACAAATGTTCGAGAATTATAATAAAGGCAAAACAGATGTTCGATAAATAAGAGGAGGAATACATTATGATAAGTAAGAAGAGAAGATGGTGTTTTTTAATAATTCTTTTAGGAGTATTATTTATGGCATTTCATGTATTATTTATGAAAACTCCTACTATAGAGGCACAGGGGACAAGGGAGAAGAAGTTTACAAGTATTCAGGTTAAGAAAGGTGATTCCTTGTGGAGCATTGCTAAGGAACATATGGGAGATGAATATGATACTGTTGATGATTATATAGATGAAGTATGTGAGACGAATCACATCTATGATAGACAGATTACAGATGGAATGTATCTGGTAATTCCATATTATACAGTCAGAAGATAAGAAAAAGAGGAATAAATAAAAAGGCCATCCTTTGCAATGAGTAAAGGATGGCTAGAAATATTTTATTCAAATAAATATATTGATTGGTAAATTAACGTTTAGTAGGATTTTTGTTTAATGAAGCTTTTGTACTATTATAAACTGCTTTTCCATATTTATTTAGGTTAGCATTCATTTTTTTAGATTCACTTTTATTTGATACAAATCCAATTTCTGTTAATGTGGATGCTGTTTTTGAGTGGCGGAGTACATATAATCCAGTACGATCAACGAGTCCACGGTTTGTGAATCCTGTAGCAGAACGGATGTATGGATGGATTGTAGCTGACCATTTGTAACTAGTTAATCCAGAAGTTGATTTATATCCTTTTGAATTATATAAAGTTTCTGTTCCGTGAGCAGATTTTCCGGCGGAATTAATATGTACACTATAGAATCTGTCAGCACCAACATTGTTTGCAAGGGCAGATCGATCACTTAAACTTGGATAAGTGTCAGAAAGTCGAGTGTAATATACTTTGATGTTAGGGTCTTTATCAAAATATTTTTTTGCGGCCTGAACGATTTTTAAAGTCATATTTTTTTCTTTATAGCCATATGCAACAGCACCAGAATCAGAACCACCATGACCTGCATCTAATACGATGATCTGTTTATACATAGATTTAGGTGAAGCATAGTAAACTCTGATATAGGAATTTGTTTGGGTTACACGGAATCCCTTGATCGTTTTACTGCGTGGCTTAATATAAATTTTTGTATATCCACCAGAATATTTTACAGAATATGATTTAAATGAAGAATCATTCATAACCTTGTAGTTTGAAGATTTTTTGTAAAATGATTTGTAGTTACCTTTGATATTAAGAATCAAACGATAATTATGATAATCATCCGTGCTCGAAACATTTCTATTGCTTAAACCGGAAGGTTTTGCAAGCTGTACATAAGAAGTTTTGCTTGTAGTGCTTGCAGTAGAATTACTTTTGAATGTTTCAGTATAAGAAGAATCATTCCAAGAATAAGATAATCTAAGATATTTTGCACAAAAAGATCCAGGTACATAAATAAAGTTACTCTTCTGTTCATAAGAATAGACACTACGTGCAGGAGTTGGCATTTTTGTTTTTTTACCATTTACATAAGCGTATTTATTACCGCGTGTCATAACAATTTTATTGGAACCACGTTTTAAAGTGATTTTCCAATTTTTTTTAGAATAAGAATAAGATACACCCATGCCTTTTTTAAAAACATAATATGCAGAGAGCATCGGAGTGTTTTCAGTCTTATATCCAGGAGCTTTTGTTTTAATGGTTTTTCCATTGTAAGAAGCACCAACAGCTTTTTTCTTTTGCTTTTTCTTGTTGATTTTTAGTGTATAAGTATGTTTTGTTACAGCGTATGATGATGCAGAAACATTTGCAGGTATTCCTGTACCGATAATTGAAACTGATAACAATGTTGTGATAATAAATTTCTGTAATTTCATTTGTATCTTCCTTTCCGAGAATTAACTGTAACATATATGTAATATTATTGCAAGAAAAAAGTCATATTTTGCAATATGACTTTTAGAAATTTAAAATTAGAAAGAATTACAAATCGCTTTATATAGATTATAACCAATCGTGGATGTTCTTGAATTAATACGGCTAGCCTCGGTTTTATTTGAGATGAATCCAAGTTCTACAAGTGCAGTTGTCATCTTTGGACCATTTAATACGGCTAGATCAGAACGATATTTTAATCCACGATTATAGGAACCGTTTGATGCGTAGCCCATTCCGGTCAAAGCGGATGACTGAAGGGTCTGTGCATAGGATTTATAAGTTTTGTAAAGTGTTTCAGTTCCTTTAGAAGATGAACTATCACTTGAATTGATATGAACACTCAAGAAACGATCTGCGGACACCTCGTTTGCCATCTTATAACGATAAGAAAGACTTGGATACCAGTCGGAAAGCCTTGTGTAATAAACTTTGTAGCTAGAATTTTTGTCAAAATTACTCTTGATACTTTGAACGATCTTTAAAGTCATGTTTTTTTCAGAGTATCCGTTTCCAACTGCACCGGAATCCTTTCCTCCATGACCAGCATCAACAACGACTACATGATAGAACATCTTCTTTGGATCTGCGTATTTCACATATATATGCGTATTTCACATATATATAGGAAGAAGTCTGTATTACACTGAATCCCTTGATTACATTTGTCTTAAGATCAATATAAGTTTTGCCGCCACTGTAAGATACATTGTATGTAAGGGATTCCTTGATATATCTGTTAGAAGCAGAACTGAAGAAAGTCTTATAGTTCCCATTAACGATGATTCTTAGTCGTTTATTTGAATAATCATCGGTACAACTAACAGCAGAAGCTGACAATCCAGAAGGCTTCTTGATTCTGATAGAATAATTTGATGCAGAAGCTGTAATCTTAGTTTTTGAACCAAGGGTTGTAGATGTTGTGCTAGTATTAGACGTTGCTGTTGTAGGTTGTGTGCTAGTTGATCCCTTTTTAGTAATAAGGCCTGCAAGCAGACGATTATTCCATGCATAGTTCAGTTGCAGATTCTTAGCCACAGCATCCCCTGGAACCATAATATAATTCTTCTTACGTGCAGGATAGTATACCTTCCTTGGGGCAGATGGAAGAGTGATTTTCTTTCCATTGATCGTTGCAGCTGTGCTGTTTAACGTTAAAACTAATTTTTGTGAACCACGCGTAAGAGTGATCTTCTTTGTTTTTGATGAATAAGAATATTTAGTGCTGATTGATGAACAGCGTCCAAAGATCCAGTATGCAGAGTACATAGAAATAGAACCTTCAATATATCCAGGAATATTTGTTTTGATCACTTTGTTGTTATATCTTGCATCAATGGCTCGTTTTGTAACAGTTTTCTTGTTATGTGTATACTTGATTTTATAATACTGGCCAGCAGTTACAGCAGCAGGAGTATTTATGATACTCGTAAAAAGCATTATCATAGATAATCCAAGACAAATAAATTTTTTCTTTAACATATGCATCCCCTATTTTTGAATTTATAGATTTACAGTAAGATTATAATATTTTTTGTGATGTATTTCAACGAAAACATCAATTTCATGCGGTTTTCATTGAAAAATAGTTTCCAATCTGTCTAAGAATGTGGTATCCTATTATATAAGTTCGATTTTTGGGAGAAATTTATAAATTTTTGCAGGAATCGAATTATTTTGAACTATAGGAGCAGATAATGAAATCAGACAATGAATTTCGAAGAGGACTAATGGATGGGATTCCAATCGGATTAGCTTATGTAGCTGTTTCATTTGCATTTGGAATTTCAGGAGCATCTCATGGAATCCCTGTATGGGCACTTACATTGATCTCTGCAACTTGTGTAACATCAGCAGGACAATTTGCAGCGATCATTACGATGACAGCGGGAGGATCACTAGTAGAATTAGTCTTATCACAGATCATTATTAATTTAAGATATTCAATCATGTCGATTGCGATCGGACAGAAAATGTCGGAGAAGTCGACACTATGGAATCGACTTTCGATGGCATTTATGGTAACTGATGAGATTTTTGCAGTTTCCTGTGCAGGAAGAAAAGAAATTACACCAAAATATTTCTATGCATTGATGTCCATTCCGTGGATCAGCTGGACAATAGGTACATTATTAGGAGCAACAGCGAATACATTATTACCATTGATCTTAAGGAATGCACTTGGACTTGCAATTTATGGAATGTTAATTGGAATCATTATTCCACCGGCAAGACATGATAAGCATATAACGATCGTGATCATCATATCCATGATCATCAGTTTATTATTTAAATATATCAAAGCGTTATCTTTTGTATCCAGTGGTTTTGTAATCATCATCTGTACGCTGATCGCAGCAACACTTGGAGCAATTTTATTTCCAGTAGAAGAGGAGGAGACTGATGAAGCTTAGCAGATTATTGATCTACATTGCAGTCACAGCAGTTTCTACATATTTAATACGAGTCATTCCACTGATTGCAATACAGAAGAAGATCGAGAATAGATTTTTTAGGTCCTTTTTATACTATGTACCATATGCAGTTTTGGCGGCAATGATCATGCCAGCCGTGTTTTATGCCACAGGAAATTGGATTGCATCGACAATTGGGTTTGCAATTGCGATGATTTTTGCATATAATGAAAAAAATATTGTTACAGTTGCATGTGCAAGCTGTATTGGAGCGTTTATCGCATTAGTAGTTTTAGGGTAAATAAATCTGCCAATTCATTGACAGACATAAGTAATATCAAGAAGACAAGAAGAAATGAGGAAGAAGATATGAATTGTAATTTAGCAGTCATCAAAGGTGACGGAATCGGACCAGAGATTGTCACAGAAGCAATGAGAGTTTTAGACGCTGTAGGTGAGAAATACGGACACACATTTTCTTACACACAGATCTTAATGGGAGGAGCATCCATTGATGTTCACGGAGAACCATTAACAGAAGAAGCTTTAGAGATTGCTAAGAATAGTGATGCAGTATTAATGGGATCTATCGGAGGAAATACAAGCACATCTCCATGGTACAAACTTCCAGCACAGTTAAGACCAGAGGCAGGATTATTAAAACTTCGTAAAGCCCTTGGATTATTTGCCAATATCAGACCAGCATATTTATATGATGAGTTAAAGAAAGCATGCCCACTTCGTGATGAAGTGATCGGTGATGGATTTGACATGGTCATTATGAGAGAATTAACAGGTGGTCTTTACTTTGGAGAAAGACATACAGAAGAAGTTAATGGTGTAAGAACAGCGGTTGATACATTATCTTACAATGAAAATGAGATCAGAAGAATCGCGATCAAAGCATTCGATATTGCAAGAAAACGTAAAAAACATGTAATCAGTGTTGATAAAGCAAATGTGCTTGATTCTTCCAGATTATGGAGAGCCGTTGTTGAAGAAGTAGCGAAAGACTATGAAGATGTTACATATGAACATATGTTAGTTGACAATTGTGCAATGCAGTTAGTGAATAACCCTCGTCAGTTCGATGTGATCTTAACAGAGAACATGTTTGGAGATATTTTATCCGATGAAGCAAGTATGATCACAGGATCTATCGGAATGTTATCATCTGCAAGCCTTGCAGAAGGTAAGTTTGGATTATATGAACCAAGCCACGGATCAGCTCCAGACATCGCAGGACAGGATATCGCAAACCCAATCGCAACGATCCTTTCTGCAGCTATGATGCTTCGTTATTCTTTTGATCTTGATAAAGAAGCAGATGAAATTGAAGCAGCAGTCAAAGCAGTTTTAGCAGATGGATACAGAACTGTTGATATCATGTCTGATGGAATGAAGAAAGTCGGATGTAAAGAGATGGGACAGCTGATCATCGACAAGATTAAATAATTATCATAGATAGAAGAAGGTATATTATACTAGGAGGTTAGTTTTATGAGTAATAAATTTACAGAGGGAGAAGCATATGCTCCTCAGAGATCGTTATTTAACGCATTAGGTTTCACAAAAGAAGAAATGAAAAAGCCATTGGTCGGAATCGTAAGTTCGTATAACGAGATCGTACCAGGGCATATGAATATTGATAAGATCGTCGAAGCGGTTAAACTCGGAGTTGCTATGGCTGGTGGAACACCAGTTGTATTCCCAGCAATTGCTGTATGTGATGGTATTGCAATGGGACATGTTGGAATGAAATATTCCTTAGTAACACGTGATCTGATCGCTGATTCTACAGAATGTATGGCATTAGCACATCAGTTTGACGCTTTAGTTATGGTTCCAAACTGTGACAAAAATGTACCAGGACTTTTAATGGCAGCTGCACGTGTTAATGTACCTACAGTGTTCGTCAGTGGCGGACCAATGCTTGCGGGACGTGTAAAAGGATGCAAAACAAGTCTATCAAGTATGTTTGAAGCAGTAGGATCTTATGCAGCAGGTAAGATCACAAAAGAAGAATTAGATGAATATGAAAATAAAACATGTCCTACATGTGGATCATGTTCCGGTATGTATACAGCAAACTCCATGAACTGTTTAACAGAAGTACTTGGTATGGGATTACAAGGAAATGGAACAATTCCAGCCGTATATTCTGAAAGAATCCGTCTTGCAAAACATGCAGGAATGAAGGTTATGGAATTATTAGAGAAGAATATCCGCCCAAGAGATATCTTAACAGAGGAAGCATTTGAAAATGCCTTAACTGTTGATATGGCATTAGGATGTAGTACAAATAGTATGCTTCATTTACCAGCGATCGCTCATGAAGCAGGTGTTGAATTAAATCTTGAAATGGCAAATGAGATCAGTAAGAGAACTCCAAACTTATGTCATCTTGCACCAGCAGGACATACATACATTGAAGAGTTAAATGAGGCTGGTGGTGTTTATGCCGTTATGAATGAGTTAAATAAGAAGAATCTTCTCCATACAGATCTTATCACAGCAACAGGTAAGACAGTGGCAGAGAACATTGAAGGATGCGTAAACAAGAACCCAGAAGTTATCCGTCCGATCGACAATCCATACAGCCAGACTGGTGGAATCGCCGTATTAAAAGGAAACTTAGCACCAGATTCAGGAGTTGTAAAACGTTCAGCAGTTGCTCCTGAGATGCTTAAGATGGAAGGACCAGCAAGAGTCTTTGACTGCGAAGAAGATGCGATCAAAGCGATCAAAGGTGGAGATATCAAACCAGGTGATGTTGTCGTTATTCGTTACGAAGGACCAAAAGGTGGCCCTGGTATGAGAGAAATGTTAAATCCTACATCAGCGATCATGGGTATGGGACTTGGATCAAGTGTAGCCTTGATCACAGACGGAAGATTCTCCGGAGCTTCCAGAGGAGCTTGTATCGGACATGTTTCTCCAGAGGCAGCCGTTGGTGGACCAATCGCATTAGTAGAAGAAGGAGATATCATCGCAATCGATATCGATGCAAATACATTAAATGTAAAAGTTTCCGATGAAGAATTAGCAAAGAGAAAAGAAAACTGGAAACCTAGAACACCTAAGGTTACAACAGGTTATCTTGCAAGATATGCATCTTTAGTTACATCTGGAAACCGCGGAGCAGTTTTAGAAATCAAAGAGTAATGAAGTAAGAAAAGAGGATCAAATGATGAAACAATTGACAGGTGCTCAGATTGTTTTAGAATGTTTGAAAGAGCAAGGCGTGGATACCATTTTTGGGTATCCAGGTGGAGCTATCTTAAACATTTACGATGAATTATACAAACAGAAAAAGTATTTTACACATATCCTGACTTCTCATGAGCAGGGAGCTTCTCATGCAGCAGATGGATATGCAAGATCTACAGGAAAAGTTGGAGTGTGCTTTGCAACAAGCGGACCTGGAGCAACAAATATTGTCACAGGACTTGCAACAGCGAATATGGACTCTGTTCCAGTTGTTGCGCTCACATGTAACGTAGGAGTGAGTCTTCTTGGAAAGGATAGTTTTCAGGAAGTCGACATTTCTGGAGTTACAATTCCAATCACAAAGCATAACTTTATTGTAAAGAATGTAGAAGAACTGGCAAATACAATTCGAAGAGCATTCAAGATTGCAAAAACAGGAAGACCAGGACCGGTTTTAATTGATATTCCAAAAGATGTGACGGCAGCCGTGACATCTTATGAAGCAGAAAAACCAGAGAAGATCATCCGTTTCAGCGAGAGAATCAAAGAAGCAGATATTCAGAATGCGATCAAGATGATCAAAGAATCAAAACGTCCATACATCTTAGTAGGTGGAGGAGCAGTTATCTCTGATGCAGCAGATGAATTAAAAGAGTTTGTAGATAAAGTTGATGCCCCAGTATGTGATACCTTGATGGGAAAAGGAGCATTTAATGGTACAGATGAGCGTTACAGTGGAATGCTTGGTATGCATGGAACCAAGGCATCAAATCTTGGAGTTTCTCATTGTGACTTACTGATCGCGATCGGAACAAGATTTAGTGATCGTGTATTAGGAAATCCAAAGACATTTGCAAAGAATGCTAAGATTTTACAGATCGATATTGATCCAGTTGAGATCAATAAGAATATTTGTGTATCTGCTTCAATCATCGGAGATGTAAAAGCAGTTCTGACTGTGATCAATCGCCGCTTAGAAGCACAGGAACATAAAGAATGGATGAATACAGTCAAAGAATATAAAGAAAAATATCCATTAGCATATGACAAGGGATGTTTAACATGCCCTGAGATCATGGAAGCGATTTATGATATTACAAAAGGTGAGGCAGTCATTACAACAGAAGTTGGACAGCATCAGATGTGGGCCGCTCAGTTTTATAAATATGATAAACCACGTAAATTATTGACATCTGGAGGTCTTGGAACAATGGGATATGGTCTTGGAGCCAGTCTTGGAGCCAAAGTTGGTAATCCAGACAAGATCGTAGTAAACATTGCAGGAGATGGATGTTTCCGTATGAATTTAAACGAGCTTGCGACCGCCTCGCGATACAACATTCCTGTTATAGAAGTAATCATCAATAACAGCGTATTAGGAATGGTAAGACAGTGGCAGGATCTGTTTTATGAAGAAAGATATTCGTATACAACACTTCAGGACAAAGTGGACTTTGTAAAAGTTTCTGAAGGTCTTGGAGTTGATGCAAAGAAGATCACGGATATCGATGAATTCAAAGATGCATTTAAAGAAGCTTTAACGTTAGGAAAACCTATGGTTCTTGATTGTCATATCGATTTAGATGACAAAGTATGGCCAATGGTTAATCCAGGCGGCTCCATTGAAGATTCATTTGATAAAGCGGATCTTGAGGCGCAGGCAAGATAACTTTTAATTTATTTTCATATAAAGGAGAGAAAAGAAATGGCAAGAGTATACAACTTTTCAGCTGGACCGGCAGTACTTCCGGAAGAAGTGTTAAAAGAAGCAGCAGAGGAAATGCTTGATTACAGAGGATGTGGAATGTCCGTTATGGAGATGAGCCACAGATCCAAGATGTTTGATGACATCATCAAAACTGCAGAAGCAGACTTAAGAGAGTTAATGAACATCCCAGATAATTATAAAGTATTATTCCTTCAGGGTGGAGCTTCCCAGCAGTTTTCAGCCATCCCTATGAACCTGATGAAGAACAAAGTCGCAGATTTTATCATCACAGGACAGTGGGCAAAGAAAGCATATCAGGAAGCAGCAAGATATGGAAAAGCAAATATCTTAGCTTCATCTGAAGATAAAACATATACATATATTCCAGATTGCTCTGATCTTCCAGTATCAGAAGATGCAGATTATGTATATGTATGCTATAACAATACAATCTATGGAACAAAATATCAGCAGATTCCAAACACAAAAGGAAAGATCCTTGTTGCAGATATGTCTTCCTGCATTCTATCTGAGCCTGTGAATGTAGAAGACTTTGGAGTTATTTATTTTGGAGTACAGAAAAATGTTGGACCAGCTGGAGTTGTAGTTTGTATCGTACGTGAAGATCTGATTACAGATGATGTGTTAGAAGGAACACCAACCATGTTAAAATGGAAAACACAGGCAGATGCAGATTCACTGTATAACACACCTCCATGCTATGGAATCTATATTTGTGGTAAAGTCTTCAAATGGTTAAAAGACCAGGGTGGACTAGAAGCAATGAAGAAACGTAACGAAGAAAAAGCAAAGATCTTATATGATTTCTTAGATCAGAGTGAAATGTTTAAAGGAACAGTAGTCAAAAAAGATCGTTCTTTAATGAATGTTCCATTTGTAACAGGAGACAAAGATCTGGATGCCAAATTCGTAGCCGAAGCAAAAGAAGCTGGATTTGAAAACTTAAAAGGACATCGTACCGTTGGTGGAATGCGTGCAAGTATTTATAACGCAATGCCAAAAGAAGGTGTTGAAAAATTAGTTGCATTCATGAAGAAATTTGAAGAAGAGAACAAATAAGGAGGAGCCATGTATACAGTAAAATGCTTAAACCCGATCGCAGACAAAGGGCTTGATTTATTTACAGAAGATTTTAAAGTCATTGATGATTTAGATGCAGCAGATGCAGTCTTAGTAAGAAGTGCATCCATGCATGAACTTGAAGTTCCAGAAAGCCTTCTTGCAGTTGCAAGAGCTGGAGCTGGAGTTAACAATATTCCATTAGATGAATATGCAAAGAAAGGTATCGTAGCATTCAATACACCAGGAGCTAATGCAAATGGAGTGAAAGAATTAGTTGTTGCCGGACTTTTACTTGCATCCCGCGATATCATTGGTGGATATAACTGGGTTAAAGAAAATTCTTCCGAAGAAAATCTTGCAAAATTAGTTGAGAAACAGAAGAAACAGTATGCAGGAAACGAATTAAAAGGAAAGAGCATTGGAGTCATCGGACTTGGAGCTATCGGAGTTTTAGTAGCAAATATCTGTAACCGTCTTGGAATGAAAGTTTACGGATACGATCCATATGTATCTGTACGTTCCGCATGGAGTTTATCAAGAATGGTAAAACATATCGCATCTATCGATGAATTATTTGAGACATGTGATTACATCACGATCCATGTTCCATATATGGATTCCACAAAAGGAATGATCAACAAAGAAGCCATCGATAAGATGAAAGACGGAGTGACGATCTTAAACTTTGCCAGAGGAGAATTGGTTGAGAATCAGGCAGTGATCGAAGGATTAGAATCTGGAAAAGTAAAACATTACGTTACAGACTTCCCAAGTGCAGAGATTGCTGGAGTTGATAAAGTGATCACAATTCCACATTTAGGAGCTTCTACAGAAGAATCTGAAGAAAACTGTGCAGAGATGGCAGTTGACCAGTTAATGAATTACTTAGAGAATGGTAATATCGTAAATTCAGTCAACTATCCAAACTGTGATCTTGGAGAAGCAAATTGTGCAGCACGTATCACAGTGCATCACAAAAACCTTCCAAATATGATCGGACAGTTAACAGCGATCCTTGCAGCAGATGGACATAACATTGCCAATATGTTAAATAAATCCAAAGGTGAATGGGCTTATTCTATGTTTGATATGGAAAAGAAAGCACCAACAGAAGAAACAGTTAAGAAAATGGAACAGATCGACGGAGTCGTTCGAGTTCGTGTACTATAGGAGAGAAGAAGCATGAGTGAAAAATTAAGAGTTGGTATTTTAGGTGCAACGGGAATGGTTGGACAACGTTTTATTTCATTATTAGAGAACCATCCATGGTTTGAAGTTACAACATTAGCTGCAAGCCCACGTTCTGCAGGAAAGACATATGAAGAAGCAGTAGGTGGACGCTGGAAAATGGATACACCAATGCCAGAAGCAGTAAAATCTATGATCGTAAAGAATGTAAACGAAGTAGAAGAAGTTGCTTCTCAGGTTGATTTTGTATTCAGTGCAGTTGATATGTCTAAAGATGAGATCAAAAAGATCGAGGAAGACTACGCAAAAACAGAAACACCAGTTGTATCTAACAACAGTGCTCACCGCTGGACACCAGACGTACCAATGGTAGTACCTGAGATCAACCCAGAACATTTCGAAGTTATCGAAAGCCAGAAGAAACGTTTAGGAACAACAAAAGGTTTCGTAGCGGTAAAACCAAATTGCTCTATCCAGAGTTATGCACCAGTTTTAACAGCATGGAAAGAATTCGAACCATATGAAGTCGTAGCTACAACATATCAGGCAATTTCCGGAGCAGGAAAAACTTTCAAAGACTGGCCTGAAATGGTAGAAAACATCATCCCATACATCGGTGGAGAAGAAGAGAAGAGTGAACAGGAACCTCTTCGTTTATGGGGACATATTGAAGACGGTGTGATCGTGAAAGCTGAAACACCAGTGATCACAACGCAGTGTATCCGTGTACCAGTATTAAACGGACATACAGCAGCAGTTTTCGTTAAATTCAAAAAGAAACCAACAAAAGAACAGCTGATCGAAAAATTAGTAAACTTCAGTGGACTTCCACAGGAATTAGAACTTCCAAGTGCTCCAAAACAGATGATCCAGTACTTAGAAGAAGATAACCGCCCACAGGTAAAAGCAGACGTAGATTACGAAAACGGAATGGGAATCTCTGTTGGACGTTTAAGAGAAGACACAGTATACGATTACAAATTCGTAGGACTTTCTCATAACACAGTTCGTGGTGCAGCAGGTGGAGCTGTATTATGTGCAGAGACATTAAAAGCAAAAGGATATATTACAAAGAAATAAGCATTGTAATTAATAGATAAACTTGCTATGATAAGAAACACGTAGAAATACGTGTTTCTTTCATGTTATGCGTCTTATGGCGCACGTTGCTAAGTACATGAAAAAATATAAGATAAAAAAGGAGATAGTATGTTAGCACAGATACAATCAATGTTCGCAGCAGTGGACTTAAGTAAGATTGACTGGAATCAGTTTTTTGAAAAATATCTGGAAATTGCAATGAGTATCATAGGGAAAGTTATTGTATCATTTTTGATCATTGTCATCGGATTTAAACTGATCAAAATCCTGATTACTCTTTTAAAAACAACCCTTGAGAAGGCAGAGATCGATTATGGAGTGATCTCATTTTCCTGTTCCTTCATAAGGATTGGATTGCGATGTATTGTAATTTTTATGGCAGTGGCACATATGGGAGTAGAAGTAAGTTCCTTTATCGCATTATTAGGATCTGCCGGTGTAGCAGTAGGTTTAGCATTACAAGGAACACTTTCTAACGTAGCTGGCGGAGTTTTATTATTAATTCTGAAACCATTTCAGGTGGGAGATTATATCGTATTAACAGGAACCAACTGCGAAGGAGAAGTTGCAGCGATGGACATTTTCTACACAAAGCTTAAGACTGTTGATAACCGAGTGATCGTTATTCCAAATGGTACATTAAGCAATTCCAATCTGATCAATAATACGAAACAGGATCGAAGACTGATCGATATTGAAGTAGGAATCTCTTATGATGCAGATATTAAAGAGGTAAAAAGAATTCTTACAGATATTGCAAAAAATGAAAAAAGAATTCTTGATCAGGATGGAGTTAAAATCTTTGTCAGCAGTCTGGCAGACAGCTCTGTCATGATGGGGATCAGGTGCTGGGTTCCAACATCGGATTATGTAGCAACAAAATGGGCGTTGAATGAAGAGATTAAACTTCGATTTGATGAGGAAGGAATAGAGATACCTTATCAGAAATTGGATGTTTGTATTAAAAATGAAGTGTAATTGAAAAAATAGGAAGTAAAGATTATTTCAAAGAGCAGTCAATGCATCAATTCAGTTTGTTATGCTGTACTTTAACCATATCTTTTGGTATAACTGAATTAAAAAAATACAACTTTGTATAGAATCATGGAATAAGAAAGAAGAGGTCTTGATATGGGAAGATACTTAAACAGTTCAACTTCATATGTATTATACAAAAATGAAACGATGAAGCCATATTTTGTAGATAAAACAAAGTTGTTATCAGAGTTATTTCCATTTTTAGAAGTTGGAAATACACATATTTGTATTACAAGACCAAGACGTTTTGGAAAAACAATGATTGCAAACATGATTGCCTCTTTTTTAGGGAAAAGAAAAAGTGAAAATGGGCTGTTTGAATCATTGAATATATCTCAAAATAAAGAATATATAAAGTATAAAAATCAATATGATGTTATATTCATTGACTTTAGCAAAATGCCAAGAGAATGTCATTCATATCGAGAATATATTGATCGTATAGAAGAAAATTTGATCAGAGATTTAAAAAAAGCATATCCAGATATTGAAATTTATGAAGGAGATTCAGCAGCAGATGTATTAGAAACAATTTTTGAAGAATATGATGAACAGAGATTTATATTCGTGTTTGACGAGTGGGATTTTATTTTTCATAAGGATTTTATTAAAGAGGAAGATAAAAAGCAATATATTCTATTTTTGAGTAATCTATTAAAAGATCGGCCGTATGTAATCATGACATATATGACAGGAATTTTACCAATTGCTAAGTATTCAAGTGGCTCTGAATTAAATATGTTCTGGGAATATAATATGGCATCAGAAACAAAATATAGTGAATATTTTGGATTTACAGATGAGGAGGTAGATGAACTTTTTGAAAGGTATGAACATAATAATGAGAATGCTCAAATTTCAAGACAAGATTTAAGAATTTGGTATGATGGATATACAACAAAATCTGGAGAGAGAATCTATAATCCCAGATCCGTTGTACTTGCTCTTACGAATAACAATATAGGAAATTATTGGACAAGTTCAGGACCATACGATGAAATTTTTTATTATATCAGAAAGAATATTGATGATGTACAAAATGATCTGGCTCTAATGATATCAGGAGAGTCAGTGCAGGTAAAAATTCAGGAATATGCTGCAGCAGCTATGAGACTTGAAACAAAAAGTGAGATATTTTCAGCTATGGTAGTATATGGATTTTTGAGTTATGAAGATGGTAAAGTAAGAATACCAAATAAAGAATTGATGAATAAATTTGATGATATGATTCAAAAAGAAGAATCTCTAGGATATGTTTATCGTTTGGCAAAAGAGTCAGAAAGAATGTTACAAGCAACTTTAGCAGAAGATACTCAGGTAATGGAAGAAATCTTAGAATACGCACATAATACAGAAACACCAATTCTATCATATAATAATGAAACGGAATTATCAGCAATTATAAATCTTGTTTATCTTTCAGCAAGGGACAAATATCGTGTAGAAAGAGAAGACAAAGCAGACAAGGGATTTGTTGATTATATTTTTTATCCAGAGAATAAGAAGGATCCAGGAATTATATTAGAATTAAAAGTAGATCATAGTCCAAGAGAAGCATTAAAGCAGATTGTGGACAAAGATTATAAATTAAAATTTCAAGGAAAAATAGGTGAAATAAAAACAGATCATAAAATCTTAGGTGTTGGAATCAGTTATGATAAGAAGACAAAGAAACATAGTTGTGTGACACAGTGGTTATAAAGTCATTGAATGCAAATTATTTTTCACAAAATAAGAGCATTCAATGACTTTTCTTATTTTATTAAGATATGACACAACGAGTCCCTTATGATCTGGTATTATACGTTCATGAAAATGGAAAACTTCCAGTCGTAAACTTCGCAGCAGGTGGAGTCGCAACACCAGCCGATGCAGCCCTAATGATGCAGTTAGGAGCAGAAGGAGTCTTCGTAGGATCAGGAATCTTCAAATCTGGAAATCCAGCCAAACGAATCGCAGAATTATCCAAAGACCTTGGAGAAGCAATGGTAGGAATCAACGAACAGGAAATCGAATTATTAATGGCAGAAAGAGGAAAATAAGATGAAGAAAGTCGGTGTTTTAGCATTACAGGGCGCATTTATCGAACATGAAAAAATGCTTGAACAACTAGGAGTTTCCTGTATTGAATTACGAAACAAAGAAGATTTAGAAAAACCATACGATGGAATTATCCTTCCCGGCGGTGAAAGCACCGTTCAGGGGAAACTCTTAAAAGAACTGGATATGTTTGATACGATCAAGAAACAGATCGAAGAAGGAATGCCAGTCCTCGCAACCTGTGCAGGACTCATTCTTCTTGCAAAAGATATCAAAGACCAAGAAGAAACATACTTTGGAACGATATCAATGTGTGTGAAAAGGAATGCATATGGAAGACAGCTAGGAAGATTCTTTACAACGAAGGAATTTGAAGGAATTGGATGAGAATTTGAGAGTACATGAAAAATTTATTAGCAGATTGTAGATTTATTTTGAAGAAAGAGATGCCAAAGGAAAAGGCATCTCTTTTTTTGATATAGATTAGATTGAATCTCTTTTGTACATTTTGCAAAATAATATAGACGATATATTGATAAAATTATTCAAAGTAACTAAAAAACAAGTTGAATTAAAACAGTAAACATGTTAAAGTAAAAGTAATTAAAAAAACAGTTAAAAAGGGGATGAGTAAGATGGAATATTTAACTAACACAGAAGAATTAATGATGAAATGTATCTGGAACTACGGAAAAGAGATGCCATTTCTGCGAATGGGAGAAGAATTAAAGGACAAATTTCATAAAGAATATAAACGTACAAGTATTCGAACCTATTTGTTCCGTTTAGAAGATAAAGGATATATTAAAGTAGAGAAAAGGGGAAGAAAAGCATATATCAATGCATTGATTGACGAAACAACATATAAGACAGAGAAAGCAGCAAGCATGCTGGATGAATGGTTTGACGGATCAGCAAAAGAGCTGTTCAGTGCATTGAATCAAAAGATTCCCAAAGAAGATCAAGAAAGTTTGAAGGATATGTTAGATGAGATGGATTTTAAATAATATAGTGATCAATGGATTTACATATATCGTTTTTGGAACAGCCTTAGGAACGATCGTATATTTGATATGGAAATTAGCTGGACGATGGTCTGAGAAGAGAGGATATGTAGATATCAGCTATTGGATCTGGAAAGTTGTATTATTATCTTTTTGGTGTCCGATATCATTTTTTGTGTTATTAAAGATAAGGAAAAATGGTTTGTATGGATTTGAATTCTGGAAGACAGCTTTTATTATGGACATAGCTTCTATTTTATTTTTTATATGGGTAGCTGGAACTGTGATATGTATAATACGCTATGGAAATCAGCATAGAAAGATACATAAAGCGATCAGACAATGTGAAGTTAAAGAACAATCTCCAATACTGCAAGAACAAATCAGTGAAATCAGTAAGAGAGTAAAACTTCACAGAAGTGTAAAACCAGTGATATTACATATGATCGAAGTTCCAATGGCATATGGACTTTTCCAGCCAAAAGTTCTGCTGCCAGCCAAAGAATATAGTCAACAGGAATTAGAAGTGATTCTGCTGCATGAGCTAGTACATCATAAACACCATGATCTGTTCTGGAAACAACTGTTTCAGATCACGAGATGTATTTACTGGTTTCATCCTGCAATGCAGGATATTCTGAGACAGCTAGATCAATGGGGAGAGACAGTATGTGATATGACGGTCAGCAGATATGTAAAGAGTGTAAAAGACTATTTCAATATTATTATAACAATAGCGGTAGAACGACCAGAATGTGATGTCTATATGGCAGGACTTTGTGAGGGAACCAAGCTGCTTATGTTAAGAATGCAGAGAATGAATGCCTATATGAAGAAGCGACCACTAAAGAAGGTTGTATCTGCAGGATTGGTAATGATGGTCTTTGGAGTCAGTGCAGTGACGGTGGCAGCATCATCTATTGGGTATGCTAAGGGGTATAGTTATATTGCGGATAAGACACAAGATAATGAGATTGCTACAATAGAAGATGTTCCACAACAGGATTTTGAGGAAAAAACAGAAAAACTGTCAAAAAGTAAAACAACAATAATATTAGATGAAAAAATTCCACGAATGAATGGTGAAATAGCATTCAGTAATACGATAAAAGCAGGACAAAGACTAGAAAGTAAAAAAGCCTATATCAAAAGAGGAACAATCGTTGAGTTGTCGGTAACTTCAGGAATGGAAGAAGACGGAGATAGTAAAGATATTTCCACAGGAATTACAGATATGAAAGGGAATGCAAGATATATAAGCGATGATTGGGATTTATGGTATTCTTTCAAAATAGAAAAGTCAGGGTATTATAAAATATATGTAGAAAATTATGGGGAGAAAGTAGTTAATGTAGCAGGAACATGTAGTTTAAAAGAGGAGGAAGCAGCAAATGAAAAAAATAATTAGTATGATGATGGTAGTTATCTGTATATGTGGAACTCATTATAATGTAAGAGCAGAAGAAAATGAGTATATAGAGTCAGATATTATTTTAGAAGATGGTTTTATTGAAGAAATTGAATCGAATACAGGGATTATTCCCAATAGTACGCAAGTATCTTTAGATTGGACTGTAAAAGCGAACGTATTAAAAAGAACAAGTGAATTTTATAAAAAACAAGGAAGTAGTATTTATACAAAAATAGATATTAGCCCAGCAAAAAAAGCAAGAATTGGAATTATACAAAATGGAGATGTAAAAATGTATTATGATACTACAACAGGAGGAAGAAAGACTTTTACAATAAAAAAAGCAGGTACATACAGTGTATTTGTACAAAATATGATGGGTAGTAATCTAAAAGCTAAAGGCTATTATAAAAAATAAAATAATGATCAAGAAAGGAGATGATACCCTTGATTGACAAAATCCATGTGATACTGCTATCTGCACACAGCAGATAGCAGTATCACATGGATAAGTCAATCATACCAAAAAATCAATAATGCCCAAATGAAAAATAAGCACAGAAAGGGTACGCTTATGAAAGAAAAACTAGGAAAGCAGATATTGGCAGTATTATTGACATTTACATTATGTTTGACATCAGTGGAATGGTCTGGAATTGCAGGGATGATTCACTCAGTTCATGCAAAACAGACAATAAATGAGACAAGCGAAACAAAGAAAATCATAGAGAAAACTACAAATTCTACCACATTTCAGATGACTGGAGGAAAGAAAAATACCATCTTTTATGGGCAGGATGTCCGTTTTGAAACAGACAATGGAACATTAGAAGACTACGATCCAACACTCGTAAAAGTAGAAGATTCAAAAAGCGAGAATGGAAACAGCTTAAAAGACTATGCCTATGAAAATGAAACAGGGGATAAGAAACACTATCTGCCAAAGAAACTGACAGACAAGACCCCGGTTTTGATGGAAAATGGAAAGTATGAGATCTCTTTCGCACCGATCTATGGAGAGGAAAAAGAGAATAAAGATAATACAGATATAGACAACACAACAGATTCAAAAGATCAGTCAGATAACCGGACATCCAAAGCTGTGGAACAGGCAGTTGCACAGGCAGATCAGGCAGTCCGTGCCGTGACAGACGGAACATCCGACGATCAGTCAGCAGATACAGAAGCAACAGACAAAGACGATCAGGAAGATGCTCTCACATCGGTAAAGAAATTAACACGTACCGGACTGGAAGAAGAAACGGTGGAAGATGCACGGGGAAATAGCGAGGAAAAACAGGTAAAAGTCTCATATGAATCAGAGAAGAAAGACTGCACATTTTCCTATGAATCCCTGAATACAGGAGTGAAAGAAAGCATTGTCCTGACAAAAGCACCCGAAGGAAACGTTCTGAAGTTCCATTTTAAAG